>NZ_JBCGFB010000130.1:0-16161 GCF_038752175.1 Nocardia sp. No.11
GCCCCCGCGCCGGCGGCGGGCCCCGCTGCCCCGGCCGACGCACCGCAGCCCGCGGTGGCTCCGGCGGCGGCCAAGCCGATCTCCTACCAGGGCGAAGCGGCGATGACTCAACTGCTGGGGCGTAAGCCGACGGCATCCGAATTCCTGCTGCTCGGTCCGATTCTGAAGGGCGGAACCCTGCAAGTGTCCGAAAACGGGGGTGGCGCATGAGCATCCGCAAGCCACTGATCGGGTTCAGTATCTTCGCGATCGTTTCCATGCTGGTCATCGTGGTCGTGTGGAATACGCTCGCGCGCACGGTCGACGGAGACACCCGCAAGTACACCGCGATCTTCACCGATGTCCTGGGCCTGCGGCCCGGCGACGACGTCCGCATGGCCGGCGTGCGCGTCGGCAAGGTCGAGAAGATCGAGCTCGACGGCAAGAACGACGCCAAGGTGTCGTTCATCGTGCAGAGCGACCAGACGATCTTCGACGACACCAAGGCCCTGGTTCGCTACCAGAACCTGATCGGTCAGCGCTACGTCGCGCTGACCCCGGGCACGGCGCCGAGCCCGCAGGAGCTCGAGAGTGGGTCGGTCATCCCGATCGACCGCACCGAGCCCTCGTTCGACATCTCCGCGCTGCTCAACGGCTTCCAGCCGCTGTTCCAGGCGCTGGAGCCGGCCGAGGTCAACGCCATGTCGGAGACGCTGATCCAGGCGCTGCAGGGTGACGGTGTCTCGCTGTCGTCGTTCATCATCCAGGCCGCGCAGCTGGCCACCGATTTCCAGCGTCGGGACGCGATCCTGTCCGACGTGATCACCAACCTGTCCGGTGTGATGGCCGGGTTGGCCAAGCGAGGGGATGAATTGGAGACCCTGGTGACCCAGACCCGGGCGCTGATCGGCGGGCTCTACGAACAGGGTCAGTCGCTGCAGGCGTCCACGGCCACCCTGGCCGACGCGACCACGTCGCTGGTCGGCATGGTCGGCAAGATCCAGCCCAAGCTGTCGGCGGCGCAGAACTCGACCACCGCCGCGCTGAACCTGCTGCTGGCCAACGGCGCCAAGCTCGACCAGGCCGCGATCGACATGCCGTCGATGCTCGCCGACCTGGGCCGGATGACCTCCGAGGGCACGCACGCCAACGCCTACCTGTGCAGCCTGGACGTCTCGCTCTACGGGGTCCTGTTCCCGCGCGGTCTGTTCAGCCAGATCGGTGGCACCTCCCACTCGGAGGTCTGCAGATGAGCAAGCTCAAGACGACCTTCCTCGGCAACCGCAACTTCTGGCTCGGTGTCATCGGTTCGCTGGTGATCGTGCTGTTGCTGGTCGGTTCCACCGTCTACCAGTTCATCGGGCTGGGCAGGCAGTCGATCGACGCGGAGTTCGTGCAGGCCGCCGGCATCAAGACCGGTGACAAGGTCGCGGTCTCCGGCGTGCAGGTCGGCACGGTCACCGGCGCCAAGATCGAGGGCGATCACGTGGTGGTCACCCTCGACGTCGACAAGTCGCTGAAGTTCGGCCCCGACGCGCACGCCGCGATCAAGATGGCCACGCTGCTCGGCGCGCGCTACGTCGACCTGCAGCCGGGAGACGGATCGGGGCTCGAGGGCAAGACCATCCCGCGCAGCAACACCGACGTGCCGTACAACATCGCCGATGTCGTGCAGGTCGGTACGCCGAAGTTCGAGGAACTCGACACCAAGAAGCTGGCCGCCTCGCTCAACACGATCAACAGCCAGCTCGGTGACTCGCCGCAGCTCGTCGCGCAGGCGATCGACAGCGTCGGCGCGCTGGCCAAGGTCGTCGACCGGCGCAAGACCGAGGTCGACAGCCTGCTCAAGGATCTGAACCGGGTCACCCAGCTGCTCGCCGACAACCGCAACTCGATCCTGCTGGTCATCACCCAGGGCGAGGCCATCGCCAACCGGGTGATGGAGCGGCAGAACCTGCTGCGGCAGCTGCTCGACAACATCGCCACGCTGACCCGTCAGCTGGAGGAGATCGGCGCCGAGAACGGCAATCAGTTCGGCGGCACCATCGGTCAGCTCAACACCATGGCCGAGGGTCTGCAGAAGAACAAGGAAAACCTCGACCGACTGCTGCAGATCGGGCAGCCGACCGCGCGCTACTTCAACAACGCGCTCGGCAACGGCAACTACGGCGACGTCTCGCTGCCGTGGCTGTTCCCCGACAACTGGCTGTGCTTCGTTCAGGTGATTCAGGGGTGCGCAGGATGAAACTGACCTCGAGATTCCGCGGCGGCAAGACGCTGGCCCGATCGCTGATGATCGGCGCCACCGCCTTGACCCTGGGCAGCTGCTCGCTGCTGCCCAATCAGGTGAACGACGCGCTCGGCATGTCGACCAAGATCACGGCCGACTTCGAGAACATCGCCGGCATGTACGAGGGCAACGACGTCATGGTCCTCGGCCTGGCCGTCGGCAAGGTCGACAAGATCGTTCCCAAGGGCACCTACGTCGAGGTCCACATGACCATCGACGGCGGGGTGAAGATCCCCAAGGAAGCGATCGCGGCGATCATCTCGCCCTCGATCGTGACCGACCGCCACATCGAGATCACCCCGCCCTACACCGGCGGTGAGTCGATGAAGTCCGGTGAGCATCTGCCCAAGGCGCGCACCAGGACCCCGGTCGAGCTGGACACGATGATCAAGACCATCGACCAGTTCTCCGCCTCGCTCAAGCCCGAACCCGGTCAGGAAGGACTCGGCCCGCTCTCGGGCCGGGTGCTCTACCCGGTGCTCAACGGCAACGGCCAGAAGATCCGGGAAACCCTCGACGCGCTGTCGAGCGCGTTGAAGATCGGTGTCGACAACAAGGACGCGATCTCCAACATCATCATCAAGCTCAACGAGCTGACGACGATGCTGGCCGACAACGACCAGTCGGTGCGCGACTTCAGCGATCGCGTGACCGCGATGTCGGGCCTGCTGGCCGAGCAGGCCCCCGGCCTGCAAGCCACGCTGGATCAGCTCAACGCCTTCCTGGCCAACACCTCGACGATGTTCGGCGAGCACGCCGACGAGCTGTCGGCCTCGCTGACGGGGTTGACCAACGTCACCAACCAGCTGCGCGCCAACTCCGGCGCCATGGTCGAGATCGTCGACATCGTGCCGCTGCTGATGCAGAACATCGACGGCGCGATGAACAAGGAGGGCCGCTTCGTCCGCCTGCACGGCCTGATCGGCACCGCCCTCTCCGGCGAGGTCGTCAGCGTCTTCTGTGAGCNGATGAACAAGGAGGGCCGCTTCGTCCGCCTGCACGGCCTGATCGGCACCGCCCTCTCCGGCGAGGTCGTCAGCGTCTTCTGTGAGCGGATCCAGATGAAGTCCGACGGCTGCCGATCCGGGAACATGCAGGACTTCGGCCCCGACTACGGGCTCACCGCCGCACTGCTCGGACTGACGAAATGACCCTACGTATGACGATGAAAGCCCGCCGCGCGCTGGTCGCCGCGGCCGCGACGGCGACGGTGGCGATCACCTCCGGGTGTGGATTCACCGTGGAGGATCTGCCGCTGCCCAAGCCGGGCGCCGAAGGCGACACCTACACGATCCACGCGGAGTTCGACAACGCGCTGAACCTGCCCGATCAGGCGAAGGTGAAGATCGGTGGTTCCGATGTCGGGGTGGTCTCCGGCATCTCGACCAAGAACTTCCAAGCCAAGATCGATATGCAGATCAGCAAGGACATCCAGCTGCCCCAGGGCAGCACGGCCGAACTGCGTCAGGCGACGCCGCTCGGTGACGTGTTCATCGCGCTGTCCAAGCCGAAGAACGGCGCGCCCGCGGGCCCGCCGTTGGCGGACGGGGCCACCCTCACCCGCGAGTACACCTCGGCGGGCGCCACTGTGGAAGAGCTGCTGATCTCGGTGTCGATGCTGTTCAACGGCGGCGGCGTGGCCAGTCTCAGCCGGCTGGGCACCGAACTCGGCTCGATCCTCAACGGGCAGGGCGGCAACCTGTCGCACCTGATCACCGAGATGACCGGTGTCATCGGCGAACTGAACAACAACAGCGCCAAGGTCGACACGGTGCTGACCGAGTTCAACACCCTCGCCAACACGATCGAGAACAACAAGACCCAGCTGGGTCAGGTGGCCGACACGCTGCCGCAGGCCATCGGCGCGATCGCCGAGAACAACAAGGCGATCGGTGACCTGCTCACCAAGGTGGCCACGGCCAGCGCCGCGCTCGGCGACTACTCCAACACCACCGGCGATCAGCTCTCCGAGCTGCTCACCAACCTGGACAACCTGATGACCGCGCTCGCGGCCTCCGGCGACAACTTCGGGTACGTGCTCGATCAGCTGCACGCGATCCGGCCCGGCGCGAACGCCACGTTCCAGGGCAAGTCGCTGGCGCCGTACGCGACGCTGACCAACCTCGACATCGGGTTGCTCACCGATCCGGCCAACAGCAAGTTCCCCGATCTGAAGGACGTGAACGATTTCGTCGGCAGCTTCATCCAGGTGCTGCAGATCGTTCAGGGCCGAGTGGGAGGCCACCGATGAGCAAGGCGAAGAAGTTCTTCGGTAACAAGATCCTGCTCGCCAACGCGGCCCTGGTCGTGGTGCTGATCGTCGGCGCCACCTATCTGCTGGTCAACGTCATGCGGGTGAACCCGCTGCGGTCCGAGTACGCGGTGACGGTCAACCTGGACCGCTCGGGTGGTCTGCAGCCGGGCAACGACGTCACCCTGCGCGGGCACCGGATCGGCAAGGTCACCTCGGTCGAGCTGATCGACCAGGGCCAGTCGATCGCCGCCAAGGCGCAGATCGACACGAGCTACAAGATCCCGGTCGACACCATGATCCAGGTGGCGGCCCTGTCGGCGGCGGGCGAGCAGTACATCGACTTCCGTCCGAACACCGATGTCGGCCCGTTCCTCGGTGACGGCGCGGTGATCAAGTTCAACCCCGAGCAGATCAAGACCCCCACCCCGGTGTGGGCCGTGCTCGACGACACCAGCGCGCTGATCGCCCAGGTCAACCCGCAGCAGTTCAAGACGATCCTGGCCGAGCTCGACACCGCGCTCGGTGCCGGCCCGGATCAGCTGCGTGGCCTGATCAACGGCGTCAGCCTGGTGGTGGCCGGCCTGGACAACCTGCTGCCGCAGACGGTGAACCTCATCGCCAACCTGCGGGTGATCGCCGAGACCACCTCCAACGCGCAGCCGGATCTGCAGACCCTGACCCGCAACTCGGGCGCGCTGCTGACCCAGTTCAACAACGCCAACGCCGAACTGCAGAGCGTGCTCGACAACGCGCCCGCGCAGTTCGAGGCGCTCGGTGCGGTGCTGGACAAGACGGCCGATCCGATCACCGGTCTGGCGGCCAACTTCGTCGCCATCACCAGGGCGGCGCAGCTGCGTCAGCCGGCGCTGCGACTGCTGTTCCCGTCGCTGGCGCTGGGTCTGGAGTCGATCGCGGTGCCCGCCCACGACGGCGAGTTCCACACCGTCATCGACATCTGGCCGCGGCCGACGTGCTACTACGCCACGGAGTACCGTCGTAACGAGGAAGTCCAGGACGGGTCGATCCCGAAGTGGAACTACTGCGTGAACCCGCCCGCCGATCAGCAGATCCGCGGTTCGGCCAACGCGCCGCGCCCGAACGTGCCCAACAACGGCGCGCAGATGCCGCCGGGCGTCGATCCCAACGAGCGGACACCCATCCCGGTGAACTGAGTTGATGCCCGGTTCGGTCGCTCGCGCACCGCACCGGGCATACTCGCTGAGGAGAGCGTGTGGTCCGGCTCACGGGCCCACGAAGGAAATCGGTGCGATATGAGTGCCGGGAAAGAGCAGGATTGATTCGATGACCAGCGACGACGCCGAGAGCAAGAAGGACGCTGCCGCGGCGGACTCCCCCGATCTGGCCAAGGCCGACGCGACCGTCGAGGGCGCTGCGGCCACCCCCGAAACGGACGCGCCCACTGTCAAGGCGGCGACCGCGGCCGAAGCGCAGGCGCCGACGCCCGCGTCGGCCGGGAAATCGAGCTCGACGGGCTGGATCGCCGCCGGTGTCGCCGGCGTGGTCGCTCTCGGTGCGGCCACCGCGGCCGTGGTGTTCTTCCTGCAGAGCAGCGACAAGGGTGACAAGCTCGACGCCATCGCCGACTCGACGAAGGCGGCCTGCGACTACGGCAACATCCTCGCCAACTACGACTACTCCAAGGACCTCGACGGCTACATCGCCTCGATGAAGGCGGGGGCCACCGGCGACTACCTGAAGGAATTCAGCGACGCCAGCGAGGCGCTCAAGGGCGCGATGGTCCAGGCTCAGGTGAAGTCCCGTGGTGAGGACGTGCAGTGCGCCTACATCTCGGGCAGCACCGACGACGTCAAGGCCATGGTCACCATGACCCAGTACCGGACGAACTTCACCCAGACCGAACCGGACCGGATGATGTTCGCCATCGAGATGACCCTCGAGAAGTCCGACGACGGCAAGTGGCTGGTCAGCAAGCTGGATTCGCCGCTGCTCAAGAACGGCAGCCAGGTCCCCGGTGGCGCTGCCCCCGGTCAGACCGTGCCGACGCCGCAGGCGCCCGCGCCGACGCCCGGCAACTGATCGACGAGCATTTCCACAACGCCTCCGGCAGCAGAGCGAATCTGCCGCCGGAGGCGTTGTCGTGCGGACCAACTCCGGTCGCGTCGGCGCCTCAGAACAGGGTGAGTGTCCCGGACGGCGCTGCCGGCTCGACCGGCTTCCCCGTGGTCCGCGGTCTGGTGGGTTCGGCGACGGGCGCCGGGCGGGCGGCGGCTTCGCGGGCGGCCGCGCCTGCCAGAGTGTCGGCTTGTTCGTTGAAATAGTTACCGACGTGCCCGCGGACCCAGCGGAAACGCACCGGTCCCTCGCGGGTCGTGATGGCCCGATCGATCTGCTTGATGATCTCGACGTTCTTCACCGCGCCGCCGGTGGAGGTGCGCCAGCCGTTGCGCCGCCAGCTGGTGATCCACTCGGAGGCGCATTTGATGGCGTAGAGCGAATCGCTCTCGATGAGCATCGGCTCGGCGCCGGGGTGGGCGAGGATGGCTTCCAGCACGGCGCGGAGCTCGGCGATCTGGTTGGTTCCGGACGCGGCTCCCCCGCTGTCCGCCGGGCCCTGGTGATTCACCCAGGCCCAGCCGATGGCACCACCGGGATTGCGCAGGCAGGACCCGTCGGTGCTCACGATGATCATGACCGCCACCCTAGGCGATGCGGCCGACAAGATCGGTACCGTGGAATGCCTCTATCTCCCTTCGCAACCGCGACTCCGTGCGGCGCAGTGCCGATCTCGCGACAGCGTCGACGAGGCGATGGCACAGGCGGCCGAACACACCGCGTGGTGGTGGATAGTCGGCTTCGGAGGTCAGCACCGACCGTTCGTAGCCGAGCGGGTCGAACCGTAGTGTCACGGTTCCGTATACCCGCCCACGCAGGGTATACCCGATCACCGCATTGCGCCGATATTCGGTGATCTCGCAGGTCGAGCGGAGCGGAATCACCCCGAACAACCGGACTTTCAGCACGAAGGCGGCGCCGAGGCCCTGGTCGGGCTCGCCGTCCGGCTCGATGCCGGTGACACCCGACATCCAGTCCGGGACGAAGCGGAAGTTCTCGGCGTAGGCGAAGGCGGCGTCGACGGGTGCGCCGACGTCACACGCATACCTGATGTGGCCCATCGGCCCTCCCTGATCACGGATGGGCTCAAAATTACTACAAATATCCTCTTTATTTGCCAGATTGACGCTCAGAGCTGGTCGACGAGGTACTCCGCGATCGGCATCGCCGACGTAGCCGCAGGTGAGGGCGCGTTGAGCACATGGATCGAGCGCGGCGTCCGCTCGATCAGGAAGTCGTGCACCAGGGTGCCGTCGCGCAGCACCGCCTGCGCGCGGATGCCCGCGCGATGCGGCAGCAGGTCCGCGGTCGTGAGTTCTGGACAGTATCTGCGGCATTCGGCGAGATAGCCCCGCTTGAACACCGAGTTGCGCAGTTCGCGCGCCCCGGTCCGCAGATGTGCGCGGGCGACTCGGTGGACGCCGGGAAAGCGCAGCACCTCGACCGCGTCCCGCACGTTCACGCTCCCCTTCGGATACCCCTCCCTGGCCAGCCCGAGCACCGCGTTCGGCCCGACGGTCAGCTCCCCGTCGATGGTCGGGCTCAGATGCACGCCGAGGAACGGCAGCGCGGGATCGGGCACCGGATAGATCAGCGTGCGCACCAGCTCGGCCCGTTCGGGCGGCAGCCGGTAGTACTCGCCGCGGAACGGGACGATGCGGAAGTCGGTGCGAATGCCCGCCATCCGCGCCATCCGGTCGGCCTGCAATCCGGCGCAAACCACCAGCGTGCGTGCGGTGAAGGACCCGGTGGGCCCGGAAATCGTGACCGCCGAACCGGTTTCGCTGATCGCCTCGATGACGGTGTCGAGCGCGATCCGCCCGCCCATCGCCACCACCTGATCGGCCAGCGCGGCCGTCACCTTCGCGTAGTCGATGATGCCGGTGGCGGGCACGAACAGCGCGCCGACGCCGGTGATCCGGGGCTCGCGGCGCACCAGCTCGGCCGCGTCGATCGCCGCTACGTCGACGCCGTTGGCGATGGAGCGCTCGTAGAGATCGAGCATCCGCGCGTGCTCGGCGGAATCGGTGGCCACCAGCAGCTTTCCGCAGACCTCGAACGGAATGTCGTTGGCGGCGGCGAACTCCTTGGTCCACCGCGCGCCCGCCCGGCACAGCCGTGCCTTCAAACTGTCGGGCGGGTAGTAGATCCCGGAGTGGATGACGCCGCTGTTGTGGCCGGTCTGGTGCGCGCCGAGACTCGACTCCTTGTCCACCAGCAGCAGGCTCGCGCCGGGACGGGTGCTCAGCAGCCGGTGCGCGGTCGCCACGCCGACGATGCCGCCGCCGAGCACGCAGAAGTCGTACGCACCGCGCGCGGTGCCGCCAGAACTCACACGCCGACGGTAGTCGGCGCCTCGTCGGCCGATGTGGTCGGTGCCGCGGCCTGCTCGTCGGCCTGCGCGGCGTCGACCGGCGCGGGCTCGGTGCCCGGCTTCTGCACCCGTTCCACGCGCAGCGTGTGGCTGCCGAGGCCGGGATCGGAGAGCACGAACACCACTTCGCCACGGCGGGTGTCGAGTTCGGTGCGCAACGCGGTCACCCCGGCCGGGTCGACGGTGATGCCCAGGTACTTCGACGCCATCGTCACCAGGTTGGTGTCGACCGTGAAGGCGATGGTGTCGGTGCGGGCGGGGGCGACCTGCGCCCCGACGTAGGTGGTGCCGATCTTGAGCCGACCGGCCAGCGCCGAATTGTCGGGTGTGGCCCCGACCCCGGACTGCTGCGCGGTCACCGGGGCCCTGGTCGCGGCGGGCACCGTGCGCTCGGTCGATACCGCGAGCTCGACGAGGTCGTAGGTGGCGCGCGGCGAGGAGTCCTCGGTGAGCGCGGGGCGGTGGTGTCCCGAGCCCGGTGTCGCGGCGGGGGCCGCGTTGTCATCGGCCCGCGGCGGCGCGAGATCGGGCATGTGGTTGACGATGTAGGCGCCCGCGGCGACGGTGAGGCAGAGGCTGGCGGCGCCGGCGATGACGGTGGCGGACAGACGCGCGATCTGAGCGGGTCGATGTGCGGTCACGATGCGGTCCTTCCTGTACCTGTGGGTGTACCCGAGGGGACGGGGCCCGCATCGTTGAAAGCCACGCGCTGATTTCCACGGTACGCCCGTGCTAGCTGTTGTTAGCACCCCCGCCCGGTGAGATCAGGACCACATCTGGACAGCTGACCTATCAGTGCGGGTCAGGGCGGTGTCGCGCGCCTTCTGTTGTTTCTCACAGCGCGCCGTGGGGTACCTCTACGAAGCAGGCGAGCGTCATTCACGACTGCCACGGAGGTCAACCCCCCGGCCAACGAAGTCCGGGGCAGTCGGCACGAATGGCGCTCAGAGACTGACGCTCGCCTGTTCGCAACGTGTGGTCAGGCGAACTGACCGGCTTCGCGGCCCGCTCCGGGCGGCCCGGCGAAGGCCTGCGCGATGCCGAGCCAATGTTCGGCGTCGGGGCCCTCGGTGACCAGGGCGGTGTCCTCGCGATGCCGACGCTGGGTCGCGACCAGGCAGAAGTCGACGGCCGGGCCGGTGACGCGCTGCGCGGCGTCCTCGGGACCCCAGGTCCACAAGCTGCCGTCGGGCGCGGTCAGTTCCACCCGGAATTCCTCGGCGGGCCCGGATTCGCCGTGCACCGTGTAGGCGTAGTTGCGGGTGCGGACGCTGATGTGGGCGACGGTGCGCAGCCGGGCGGTGGGCGTGCGCTCGACGCCGAGCGCGTCGGCGACGTCCTGTCCGTGCGCCCAGGTCTCCATGATCCGCGCGGAGATCATCGACGCCGGACTCATCGGCGGGCCGAACCAGGGCAGCTTGGTGCCCGCCCGGACGGCGGCCAGCGCGGCGATCAGCGCCTCGCGACCGGCGCGCCAGCGCACGAGCAGGTCGGCGGGCGGGGTCTGCGCGAGTTCCTCGGCAGCCTCGTCGACGAAGGTGAACATCTTGGGCGCGGCCTCGGCCAGCAGCTTCGCGAAGGTCTCACCGTCGGTGGCGGCCAGCTTGGAGACCTCGTCGGTCCAGGTCAGGTGGGCGATCTGGGTGGTGATATCCCAGCCTGGGGACGGGGTGGCGGTCTGCCACTGAGCGGCGGTCAGCGGTGCGACCAGGTTTTCCAGCTCCGCGCATTCGGCGGCGAAGTCGTCGAGGAGCGCTGCGAGGTCAGCCATCTGTTCCCTTGCCGATCGTGGCGCGACCCGGTACGGGTGCGCCTCGTCACCAAGAATCTCAGCGCCTCCAGAAAAATGCAAGCACGCGTGCTTGTTCTTGCGGCGCGCTACCAGCCGAAGGTCAGCAGGTGCAGCCCGCCGACGGCCACGCCGAGCACGCCGCCGTGCAGGTACAGCAGCCAGGCGTCCTGCTCGACCGCCGCGTAGAACATCTCCATGAACTCGCCCGGCGTCAGCTTCTGCAGCTTGCGATCGGCGAAGGCATCGATCTTCTTGGCCTGCTCTAGCACGAACTTCTCGTCGTCGACCATCTCCGGCGCCAGGCTCAGACCGGCGCCCGCGCCCGAGATCGCCAGGTTGTCGTAGCCCTTCTTGCCGATCGCCGCCCGCACCATGAACGCGGTCGGGCCCAGCTGCTGGTGGATCTCCTCGGCCACCACCCGCTCGATCAGCTGCCGGGTCTTGTCCCCGTTGGGGCCCTCGAGCAGTTCGTTGGACAGGTTCTCCACGGTCAGCACCTGGTAGGCCAGGATGTGCGCCAGGTCTGTCGCCGCCTGCGGCTGTCGCTTGGCCAGCAGGGCCTGGCGCCACAGGTACTTGTAGCGCGGCTGCGGATCGCCCGGCTCGAACACCATCTTGATCGCGATGACGTTGACGATCACGCCGATCGCGGCCGAGGCCAGCAGCACGATCACCCACGCGGGCACCGCGCCCCAGTACGGGATCTGCGAGTGCACGTGCAGGTACAGCGCCAGCACCAGACCGAACGGCGCGCCGAGCAGACCGACCCGCGCCATGAACTTCAGTTCCGGCGCCGCGATGGTGGTGGTCAGGTCCTTGAGGATGTTCGGGTTCTTCTCGAGGTACCTGATCACGAAGTTCTTGACGTCGAGCAACTGGTCGATGTTGTCGCCCAGGCTCGCGAACGCGCGCCTGCCCAGCGCGGGCAGCTGCCGGTCGACCCGCTGGTAGACGGCCTGCTTCACCGGCCGCGGCAGCGAACGCCACAGGTCGGGATTCTCCCGGTACATGATCTCGTCGACGATCGGCTGCACCTGATCGCGCGCCCGTTCGGCCAGGTAGTCGCCGATGCCGTCGAGATCGAGCTCATGGATGAAGTCGCGCGGGCTGCCGATCCGCATCAGCGCCTTGTCGACGCAGATGCTGGCCATCTTCTCGGCGCGAGCGGGAATGAAGCCCTGGAAACCGAGCCTGCGCCCGTCGCCGGAGAAGGTCGGCAGCACCTGGACCCGGCGCGGGAGATAGGGGTACAGCACGTGCAGCATCGGCACCCGGAAGCCCTTGAACTGCACCGGCCAGAACAGCATGAGCACGCCGGTCCAGTTGGTCAGCCAGCCGGCGAGCGCGCTGAAGATCGGGAAACTGATCAGATCGACCACGAATTTCGACTGCCCCGTCAGCTCTTCCCAATCGATGAAGAGTCCGGAGGCCAGTGTGGTCATCGAGGAGCCCCCTAGTGCTGACGCGCGAAGAACGTGAAGAACGTGAGGATAAGGCAATCACATTCTGACCGGTCGCGACGGGGTGTCAACGGCGGATGGCGGTATTCGTCCCGAGTCGCGACCCGTTTGCCGACGACCGGCGATAGCCTGGAGGCGCAGATCCGTCGCGTCACCCGAGTTCTTCCCGTCACCTGCGTAGAGGGAGTCGTCGTGAGCAGTGTTCCGCAGAATCATCTCGATCGTCCGGTCGCCGTCATCGGGGCGGGCACGCTGGGCAGACGCATCGCGCTGATGTTCGCGACCAGGGGCGGGCTGGTCCGGATCACCGATCCCGGCGCCGAACAGGGCGCGGCGGCCGTCGCCTTCGTCGAGGAACAGTTGCCCGGCGTTGCCGCGTCGGTGCCCGGTGGGTCGCCCGGCACCGTCGAGTACGTGCCCGACCAGGCGACGGCCGTCGCGGGCGCGTGGCTGGTGGTCGAGGCGGTGCCGGAGGTCCTCGACCTGAAGAAGAAGATCTTCGCCCAGCTCGAGGGCGACGCCGACGCGGATGCGATCCTGGCCTCCAATTCGTCGTCGTACGCCAGCCGGTTGTTCACCGAGGGCCTGAAGACGGCCGACCGCATGCTCAATACGCACTTCTATATGCCGCCTCAGTCGACCGTGCTCGATGTGATGTCGGACGGCAAGACATCGCAGGACATCCTGGAATTCGTGCTGAAGACGTTCCCGGAGTTCGGCCTGCACCCGTTCCTGGTCCGCAAGGAGAGCACCGGCTTCATCTTCAATCGCATCTGGGCGGCCATCAAACGCGAGTCGCTCGAGGTGGTCTACGAGGGCGTGTCCATTCCGAAAGACGTCGACGACATGTTCGCGCGCAACTTCGGCACGAAGGCGGGCCCGTTCCGGATGATGGATCAGGTGGGTCTGGACGTGGTGCTCGATATCGAGGAGCACTACGCCGCGGAGAATCCGAATCTGCCCGCGGGGCCGCGCAAACTGCTGCACGAGTACGTCGACAAGGGCAAGCTCGGCGTGAAGACGGGTGAGGGCTTCTACGACGACTACCCCAAGCCGCGGTCATGACCGAGTTGCTCGCCCTCGACCTCAAAGCCGCTGCGATGCTGGCCGTCTCGCTCGACGACGGCTCGGTGCGCACGGTCGTCGACGGACTCGACGAGTTCCCCGACGGCGTGGTGGTCGATCAGCTGCGCGGCCATATCTACTGGACCAATATGGGCAAGCCCGACCCGGGCGCGCTTCCCGACACCGAACCGGAGTTCTTCACCCCCAACGGATCGATCGAGCGGGTCGATCTCGACGGCGGCAACCGCACCACGATCGTGCCGCGCGGCGCCTTCACCACCGGCAAGCAGTTGACCGCTGATTTCGAGGCGGGCCGGTTGTACTGGTGCGACCGCGAGGGCATGGCCGTGCTCACCTGCGATCTCGACGGCGCGGACCTGCGCCCGATCGTGGTGACCGGCCGGGGCGAGGCCGACGCCGAGATCGCTCGGAACTGGTGCGTCGGCATCTGTCTCGATCTCGACCGCCGCCTCGTCTACTGGACCCAGAAGGGTGCCGCCAAGGCGGGCGACGGCCGGATCTTCCGCGTCCCGATCGACCTGCCCGCCGGTACCGATCCCGCCGACCGCCCCGACATCGAACTGCTCTGGCAGGGCCTGCCCGAGCCGATCGACCTCGAACTGCACGGCGTCGCCCACCTGGTGTGGACCGATCGGGGCGCCCGCCCCGAGGGCAACGCGCTCTACGCCGCGACCGTGCAGCCCGAGGTCGGCACCCCGAAGGTGCTCTCCACCGGGTATCGGGAGGCGATCGGCTTGGCCGGGCTCGGGACCTGCTTCTACGTCAGCGATCTCGGCGGTGGCATCAGGTTCGTCGACGTGGGTTCGGGCACCGACACCGAGTTGGCGCGGATCGGGAGCCCGTTGACCGGACTCGCGCTCGCCGACCTGTAGTCGGGCCGCAGCACGACGTGGACCGCGATCGTCACCCAGCGCCCGATCAGGAATTCCGGTGCCTTGATCCCGAGCTGCCTGCGGTCGAGCACGGCCTCCGCCCGGACGGCGACCGTGTCGCCGCCCAGGTCGAACCGGGTGACGGTGAACACCAGCGGTACGTCCCGGCCACGCACGGTGGCCACGCCCGCGACGCGCCACTCCCCGTCGGTGCCGGTGATGTCGTCGGCGACGAAGCTCATCCGCGGGTGCCGGTCCAGATCGAGCAGGCCCGGTTTGCGCAGGTCACGATCGCGTCGGGGGTGGCCGGTGTCGATCGCGGCCAGGTCGACGACGCCGGTGATCTTCTGGGGCTGCCCGTCGGGGCCGACCGTCAGACGGCCCGCCAGTACCGGCATCGACCCGTGCACGGTGCGCCGCCCGAAATGGCCGACCTGGAAGCGCGCGGTGCACCGCTGTGGCGCGGCCACCCATTCCGTGGGCCGTTGTTCGCCCACCATGATCCAGTTCATGACCGCGCCCCCTCGGCGTAGATGGCGGCGGTGTCGTGGTGGTGCAGGACCGGATAGATCTCCACCCGGTCGGGCCCGGGCAGCAGCGCCGGGTTCTCGCCCGGCAGCAGTTCGGTGGCGAGGATGGCCGCGCCCACCGCGTGCAGGGCTTCCTCGGTCTCGCCGATCCCGATCACCACGCCGGAGCCGTCGGGACGGCGCAGTTCGTAGTAGTCGAGCAGGCCCGGCACGGTGGCCAGGGCGGGGCGGATGCGGTGCGCGGCGGCGAAGTCGGCGGCCGCCAGTTCGTCGGCGGTGCGTGGCCGGTCGAACCAGACAAGGTGTGCGTACATGATCTTAAGCTCCTGACCTGGGGAATTGGGTGATTCCAGGATCGCCGCGCGCGGACGCGCCCGGATCAGTGCCGGTACTTATCCGCGGTACTGAATTCCGCCGTAGGCGCGATACTGGTGCGATGCAGACTCCGGCCGTCGGACGGCATCAGGAGATCGCGCGGCTGCGTGCGGCGGTCCTGGCCGCCGCCTCAGGTGCGGGCCGGTTCGTGCTGGTCAGCGGTGCGGCCGGGATCGGCAAGTCGTGGCTGGCCGAACGCGCGGTGGAGCTGGCCGACGAGTCGGGCCTGCGGGTGGCGCGGGGCAACGCGCTCGACGACGCCGGGATGCCGCCGCTGTGGCCGTGGCACCGGGCTGCCCGCGACCTGCCCGCACTCGCCGCCGCCCTGGCCACGGTGACCGAGCCCGGCGGCGGTGCGGCCGCGCGGCGATTCCGGATGTTCACCGAGGTCGCGGACGTGCTCATCGCGGCGGCCGCGGACACCGGTCTGCTGCTCGTCCTCGACGATCTGCACTGGGCCGACCCCACCTCCCTCGCGCTGCTCACCCACGTCGCCACCGAGACCGCTCGCGCCAAGCTGCTCATCGTCGGCACCGCGCGCGAACCGGCGGGCCGGACGCTGCTCGGTCACCAGTCCGACTGGCTGCGGCTGCCGCACACCCAGTCGCTGTCCGTACCAGGACTTTCCGAGCCGGAGGTGCGGTACTGGCTCGAGCAGCGCGGCCGGTCCGCCGATCTCGCCGCCCGCGTGCACGACCGCACGGACGGCAATCCCCTGCTGGTCCGCCTCGTGCTGGAATCCGGTGCGGCGGAATCCGATACCGGCGACGACGCCCTGCTCTCCACCCCGGCGGTGCGCCGATTGGTGCTGGCCCAGCTCGACCGTCTCGCGCCGGCCGACGTCGACGTGCTCAGTGCCGCCAGCGTGCTCGGCGAGCGCATCGACGCCGAACTGCTGGCGCGGGTCTGCGCCACCGCCCGGGTGCCGGACGCCGTCGACGCGGCCACCGCGGCGGGGATCGTCCGCCGCTTCGGCGACGGCACCACCGGTTTCACCCACGCCCTGATCCGCGACGCGGTGTACGCGGATCTGCCGCCGTCGCGGCGCACCGCCC
>NZ_JBCGFB010000131.1:0-15766 GCF_038752175.1 Nocardia sp. No.11
CGGGCGGCCGGGCCCGCCCTCGGCGGCGGGCACGACCCGGGCCGCCAGCTGCGCCACGGTCGGCGCGTCGAACAGATCGCGCAGGGCGATGGTCGAGCCGAGCGCCGAATTCACCCGGGCGACCACCTTGGTCGCGCTCAGCGAGTTGCCGCCGAGTTCGAAGAACGACTGGTCGACGCTGACCTGCTCGGCCCCGATGACCTCCGCGAACACCGCGGCCACCGCGGCCTCGGTGCCGGTCCGGGGCGCGAGGTAGGGGCGCTGCGCCGCCGAGAAGTCCGGCACCGGCAACGCCTTGCGATCCAGCTTGCCCACGGGGGTGAGGGGAATCTCGTCGAGCACGACGACATAGGCGGGCACCATGTAGCCGGGCAGCTCCGCCGCGACGGCCGCGCGCACCCGCTCGGTCTCCAGTGCGACACCGGGCGTGGGCAGGACATAGGACACCAGCACGGTCGCCCCCGCCGGGCCCGCGCGCCCGATGGTCACCGCGTAGTCGATCTCCTCGTCGCGCGCGAGCACCGCGTCGATCTCGCCGAGCTCGATCCGCAGGCCGCGGATCTTCACCTGGAAGTCGCTGCGGCCCAGGTACTCCAGCGCGAGGTCGCCGTCCTCGACGACCCAGCGGACCATGTCGCCGGTGCGATACATGCGGTCNCTGCGGCCCAGGTACTCCAGCGCGAGGTCGCCGTCCTCGACGACCCAGCGGACCATGTCGCCGGTGCGATACATGCGGTCACCGGGCTCGCCGTAGGGATCGGCGACGAACCGGCTCGCGGTCATCTCGAACCGGTTGAAATAGCCGCGGGCCAGCGCGGGCCCGGCCAGATACAGCTCGCCCGCGATGCCGACCGGCACCGGCCGCAACCAGGTGTCCAGCACCACCACCGCCGACCCCCGGATCGGTCCGCCGATGGTGATCGGTTCGCCCGCCACCAGCTCGGCGGGACCGGTGGCCCAGATGCTGAATTCGGTGGGGCCGTACAAGTTCACCATCCGGCGACCGGCCGACCACTTCTCGATCAGCTCGGGGGTGGCGGCCTCGCCGGCGACCGACAGCACCCGCAGATCGGTGAGTTCGGTCGGTTCCATGGTGGCCAGCGCCGACGGGGTGATCACCGCGTGGGTGACCCGTTCGGCGCGCAGCAGCCCTTCGAGTTCGCTGCCGCCGTAGACCTCCGGCGGCGAGATCACGAGCCGCCCGCCCGCCGAATGCGCGGTGAGCATCTCGAAGACCGAGGCGTCGAAGCTGGGCGAGGCGACCTGCAGCGCGCTCGCCGACGGGTCGAGGGCCAGCGTCTCCCGTTGCGCGGTGGTGAGATTGGCGATGCCGCGATGGCTGAGCAGCACCGCCTTCGGCTTGCCGGTGGAACCGGAGGTGTAGATCAGGTAGGCGGTGTGGTCGATGTCGATGGGCCCGCCGCGTTCGGCGTCGGTGATCGGCGCATCGGAGACCAGCATCACCCGGCGCAGCGTGTTCAGGTCGTCGAGCAGCAGCCAGTCGATGGTGCCGGGCAGCGTCTCCCCGGTCGTGGTGACGGTGACGCCGATCGGCGCCTTCGAATCGGCGAGCATGTGCTCGATGCGCTCCACCGGATAGCTCGGGTCCAGCGGGACGAATGCCGCGCCGGTCTTGGCCAGCGCCCACACGGCCACCACCGATTCCAGCGACCGGGTGAGGGCGAGCACCACGAACACCTCGGGGCCGACGCCGCGGCCCAGCAGGACCCGGGCGAACCGGTTCGACCAGGAATCCAGGTCGCGGTAGCTCATTCGCAGCTCACCCGCGCTGACCGCGATCGCGTCGGGATCGATGCTCGCGCCCGCGGTCAGGATGTCGGGCATCGTCCGCATCGGCACCGAGGGCAGCCCGCGGACCGGCGCCAGCCGCGCCAGTTCGGTGTCGTCGCAGTAGCGCACCTGCGAGACCAGGTCGTGCGGCTGCGCGGCGAGCCGGCCGAGCAGCCCGACGAACCGGTCCAGCAGCGACTGCGCGGCGGTGGCGTCGAGCTGATCGGCCATGAACTTCACCGTGATCCGCAGCGCGTCGCCCGCCCCCGCCTCGCCGCGCAGCGGGATCACCATGAGATTGAGCGGATACGGCGTCGCGTCGGTGCCCTCGACGTCGAGCACCCGCATGCCCGCGATGTCGAGCGCCTGCGAGAGCGCCTCGCGATCGATCGGATAGGACTCGAACACGGTGAGGGTGTCGAACAATTCGGCCAGCCCGACCGCACGGTGGATCGCGGCCAGCCCGACGTGCTGATGATCCATCAGCCGGGCCTGCTCGGCCTGCACCCGGGCCAGCAGATCGGAGACCTTCTCGGCGGGGTCCAGCGTCACCCGCACCGGGACGGTGTTGATGAACAGGCCGACCATCTCCTCGACGCCCGGCAGCTCCGGCGGCCTGCCCGACACCGTGCTGCCGAACACCACGTCGGTGCGGCCGGTCAGCATGGCCAGCAGCAGCGCCCAGCTCGTCTGGACCAGGGTGTTCACCGTGGCGCCCGCCTCGCGGGCCGCGCCCTCGAGCTCGGCGACCGTGGCGGCGGACAGCTCGCGGGTGACCATCGCGGTCTCCGGTGAGGCGATCCCGGCCAGGGTGGGGACCGCGCGCGTCGGGGTGTCGATCCCGGCCAGGGACTGCTGCCAGGCGGCGAGCGAGGCGTCGGCGTCCTGGGCGGCGAGCCAGGCCAGGAAGTCGCGGTAGGAGCGGGCGGGCGGCAGCACCGACGCGTCGCCCGCGGTGACGTAGAGCGCGAGCAGTTCCCGGACCAGCAGCGGCGTCGACCAGCCGTCGAGCACCAGGTGATGGTTGGTCATGATCAGCCGGAACCGGCCGGGCGCGGTGGTGACCAGGGTGAAGCGGATCAGCGGGGGACGGGTGAGGTCGAAGCGGGTCAGCGCGTCCAGGGCGATGATCCGGTCGAGTTCGCGGGTGCGCTCGGCGTCGTCGGTGAGGTCGGTCAGATCGATGTCGGTCCAGCGGATCTCGGCGTCGGCCAGGACCAGCTGGCGTGGACCGTCGTCGGTCTCCACGAACGCCACCCGCAGGTTCTCGTGCCGGTCGACGAGCGCCTGGGCCGCGATCCGCAGCCGGGTGGTGTCGACGGTGCCCGCCAGGGTGAGCATCGACTGCACGGTGTAGCCGTCGGCGGTGTCGGAGTCGTAGAGCGCGTGGAAGAGCAGGCCGTACTGCAGCGGCGAGAGCGGCCACACGTCGACGAGATTCGGGTAGCTCTGTTCCCAGCGATCGATCTGCGGCTGGTCCAGGGCGACGAGCGCGAAATCCGACGGCGTGCGCCCACCGGCCTCTCCGGAACGCGCGTGGTCGGCGAGCGCGCGCAGCGCGGCGGTCCACAGGTCGGCCAGCTCGTCGACCGCGTGCTCGTCGAGCAGCCTGCTCGCGTAGGCCCAGGTGACTTCCAGGCCGGCGTCGGTCAGCACGGCATTGATGTCGACGACGGCGGCCAGCGGGGCCCGCTCGTCGTTGGTCGCGGCGAAGCGCCGGGGCATCCAGGGATCCTCGCCGGTGACCGCGCGGCCGAGATAGTTGAAGCTCAGCTGGGGCGTGGGGGCATCGGCCAGCGCGGCGGCGGTGTCGCTGTTCAGGTACCGCAGCAGGCCGTAGCCGACCCCGCGGTCGGGCAGCGATCGCAACTGCTCCTTGGTGGCCTTGAGGGCGGACCCCGCCGCCGGGCCGCCGGCGAAAGCGTCGCTCAGGTCGATGTCGGCGAGGTCGACCGCGACCGGGTACACGCTGGTGAACCAGCCGACCGTGCGCGCGACATCGGCGCCGGGCAGCAGGGATTCGTCGCGGCCGTGGCCCTCCAGGGTCAGCAGGGCCCCGGTGCGGTCGCGCCAGCGGCACACGGCCATGGTCAGTGCCGCGAGCAGCACATCGTCGGCGCCGCAATGGAATTGCTCGGGCAGGGTAGTCAGGACGGTGTGCGCGAGCTCCGGCGGTACCGTGCTCAGCCGCTGTTTCATGGTGGCGACGACGTCGACGACGGGGTCGAAGGCGGTCCGGTCGGCGGCGAACGAGGGGTCCGGTGTCGCCAGGACGTGTTGCCAGATCGGCAGTTCGCCGAGCCGGGTGTCGGCATTGTCGGCCAGTCCGTGCGCCCAGCGGCGGAAGGAGGTGCCGACCGGGTCGAGGGCGCCGCCGAAGGCGGCGGTCGCGAAGTCCGGCAGCAGGATTCGCCACGAGACGCCGTCGGTGACGAGGTGGTGCAGGACCAGCCAGCACAGCGGCGCGGCCTCGGCACGGTCGAGCAGCACGAACCGGGCGACGGCGCCGACCGTGGGATCGAGCTGATCCGCGGCGTCCTGCAAGGCACGCTCGACGGCGTCGTCGGTGTCGGCCGAGACGACGTCGAGCAGCGGGTCGGCGGCGACCGAACCGGGTTCGGCGACCACCCATTCCCAGCCCCGCGGGGTCTCGCGCAGCGACGAGCGGAGCAGGTCGTGGTGATCGAGCAGGACCTGGATCGCGGTCGCCAGCGCCGCACGGTCGATGCCCGCGGGCAGGCCGATCAGCACGGCCTGCCCGTACCGGCCCCAGGCGTCACCGTGCTCGACCAGCGCGTGCACGATCGGCGTGAGCGGCACCGGACCGACACCGCCACCGGGCAATTCGTGCACCACGTGGACCTCGGTGTCGGCCGCGACCGCCGCCAGCGCGGCGACGGTCTTGCGTTCGAACACGTCCCGGGCGCTGAACGCGATCCCGGCGGCCTTCGCCCGCGAGACCAGCTGGATGGAGACGATGCTGTCGCCACCGAGGGCGAAGAAGCTGTCGTCGACGCCGACCGAATCCAGGCCGAGCACGTCGGCGAACAGCGCGGCGAGCGTCTCCTCGCGCGGGGTGGACGGCGCGCGGCTGGTGACGGTGCGCGCGCTGAAATCCGGTGCGGGCAGCGCCTTGCGGTCCACCTTGCCCAGCGGCGTCAGCGGAACCCGGTCGAGCACCATGACCACCGCGGGCACCATGTAGGCCGGAAGGCTCTCGCCGACCGCCGCTTTCACGGCCTCGGGGTGGACGTCGGCGCCGGGCTCGGTCGTCACATACGACACCAGCGCGGTCGCGCCCGCGGCCGTCTCGACGCCGAGGGTGAGCGCGAAATCGATCTCGGGCAGCCGCTGCAGGGCGGCATCGATCTCCCCGAGCTCGATCCGGAAGCCGCGCACCTTCACCTGGAAGTCGCTGCGGCCCTGGTATTCCAGGACGAACCGGCCGTCGTCGTCGCGCCACCGCACCAGGTCGCCGGTGCGGTACATCCGCTCACCGGGTGCGTGCGGATTCGCGACGAACCGGCTCGCCGTCAGACCGGTGCGCCGGTGATAGCCGCGGGCCACGCCGGGGCCGGCGAGGTACAGCTCGCCGACGGTGCCCGCCGGGACCGGGCGCAGCCAGGGATCCAGCACCAGACCGGTCACCCCGCGCACGAGACTGCCGATCGTCACCGGCGCATCGGGCACCAAGGCGTCGGTGAGGGTGGTGGTCACGGTGGTCTCGGTGGGGCCGTAACCGTTGAGCAGGGTGCGACCGGCCCACTTGGCCACCAGTTCCGGCGGGCACGCGTCGCCGCCGACGACGATCGTGCGCAGCCCGGGCAGCGTCGCGGGATCGAGCGAACCCACGACGGCCGGGGTGACATTGAGATGGGTGACCCGGTGCGCGCGCAGCACCTGCGCCATGTCCTCGCCCGCGTACGCCGAGGGCGGCACCACCGCCAGGCTCGCGCCCGCCGCCAGCGTCACCAGGATCTCCTCGACGGAGATGTCGAAACTCGGCGAGACGGCGTGGGCGACAACGGAGCTCGCGTCGACACCGAACCCGGCTCCCGAGCTCGCGACGAGGTTGGCCAGGCCGCGATGCGAGACGAGCACGCCCTTGGGCAGACCCGTCGAGCCGGAGGTGTAGATGATGTAGGCGACCTGATCCGGCCGCACCGGAGCGCGGCGGTCGGCGTCGGCGATCGGCCCGGCATCCTGGGCGGCGATCTGCGCGAGGGTCGCCTCGTCGTCGAGGGTGAGCCAGTCGACCCCGTCCGGCAGCGATTTGCGCGCCTGCGCCACGGTCAGACCCGTGATCACCCCGCTGTCGTCGACCATGTGCTCGATGCGGTCGGCCGGATAGGTGGGATCGATCGGGACGAACGGCGCGCCGGTCTTGGCGACCGCGATGGTCGCCAGTACCGACTCGGCCGAGCGCGGGATGGACAGGGCGACACCGTGTTCGGGGCCGGCGCCGGCGGCGATCAGCACCCGGGCGAGCCGGTTGGTGTAGTCGTCGACGGCGCGGTAGGTCAGTGTCTCGTGCGCGCCCCAGCGCAGCGCCACCGCGTCCGGGTCGAGTGCGGCGCCCGCCGTGAGGATCTCGGGCAGCGTGCGGATGTCGACCCCGGCCGGTCCGCGCGCGGGGACCGCGAGGGCCTCCTCGGCGGGGGACAGGACCGGCACCGCCGACAGCGGCGCCTCGGGTCCGGCGACCAGGAATCGGTGCAGGAACCACAGGAAGCGCGCGTGATGCCCCGCCAGGTCGGCCTCGCTGTACAGATTGCCGTTGCCCTGCAAGTCGATGTGGGTGCTCTCGCCGCCGACGCCCGGATACAGGTTGACGAACAGGTCGTCGATCAGGCCGGAGGTGAGCACATGCAAACGCCCGACGACCGGGCCGAGCGCGATCCTGGTGTCGACCATCATCAGATTCACGGCCGGGCCGAACGAGGTGGCCTCGTCCATCGCCCAGCCGAGGTCGCGGACGATGTCCTCCTGGCGGTAGCGCTGGCGGCGCAGCGCGCCGGTCAGCTCGCTCTGTACGGCGAGGATCGCCGCGCCGACGGTCGTGGTCGGGTCCAGACCGACCCGCAGCGGGACGACATTGGCGAGCATGCCGCCGGACCGGCGCAGCGTCGCGGAGGTGCGCGCCGACACCGGCAGGCTCAATACCACTTCTCGCGCACCCGTCATCGCGGCCAGGTAGGCGCCGAACGCGGCGACCACCGTCGGCGCGACACCCGAGTTCACGGCGGCGGCAACGGAATCCAGCAGCGCCGCGGTCTCGGCGGGCAGCGCGCCCGAGACCCGGTTCGGGTGGCCGTCGACCTCGGCGTCGCGCCCGGCCAGATTCACCGGATCGGCCATCCCCGCCAGGTGCTCACGCCAGTACTCCCGGTCGGCGGTGAAACGGTCGGAGGTGCGGTAGGCCAGGTCGGCCGCCACGATCTTCTGCAACGGCTCGGCCTTGGACGCCGGGGCCTCTCTGCCCTCGACGGCGGCGTTGTAGAGCTCGCCGGTGCGCTGCACCAGGGCCAGCGCCCCCATGCCGTCCAGCGCGATGTGATGCATCCGCGAATACCAGAACCAGCGGTCGTCGGCGACGCGGAGCATGGCCAACCGGACCAATCGGTCGCGCATCACGTCCAGGGGAGCGGTGTACTCGGCGCGCATCCACGCGTGCGCCGCCGCGACGGGGTCGGGCTCGGCGCGTAGATCCAGCTCGGCCATCTCGTCGTCGAGGGAGAAGTCGACGTACTGGTGGGGTTGGCCGTCGATGTCGATCAGGCGCAGATAGCCGGTGCCGAACTCGCGGCCGGTCCGGCGCACGACCCGCAGCAGCAGTTCGTGGTCGACCGGACCACTCAATTCGACGTATTGGGCGATGGAAATGGGGGTGTCGCCCGCGATGTGCTGGGCGAACCAGATACCACGTTGCGCCGCGGACAGCGGGAAGGCGCCCTCGGAAGGCTGGGTCATGAGCGGACCTGCGTTCTCATGTCTGGAGCTCGGTATTCACCATGTGTCCCCGACCGGCGGGCGATTACCTGGTAGGTAGTACCCGCCGCTGCGTACTGCGCTCTCGATCCATTCTGGACCTGCGAGGACCAGACCGGAATGGGTTCAGGAGACAGCGCGCAGATCGGCCGTCGACAGCGGCGCGTCGGAGCTGACCAGATAACGCTGCAGGGTCGAGCGATCGTCGAGGACCAGCCAATCGACGACGTCGGTCAGTTCGGGCCTGCGGGCCCGGGTGGTGATGCCGGCGTAGGCGCCGAAGACGAACTCGTCGTCGGTGACCGCGACGGGGATCGCGCCGATCTTGCGCACGGCCGCCTCGGCGACGATCGCCTCGATCGTGGCGTCGACCGCCAGCGCGATCCGGGCGCCCGCGGTGACGCCGCGGCCCAGCAGCAGTCGCGCCAGCCGGTTGGCCCAGCGATCCAGATCCGCGTCGGCGAGCTGTCCATCGGTGGCGATCGGGCCGGCCTGCTTGCGCGGCAGCTGGATGACGTTGTCGGCGATCGAGGTGGTCGTCGTGCTCATCGTGGTGTCCCCTTGGCGCTGGTAGGAGGTGCTTTTCGGTACACCTCTACTGTCGTCGCCGGGCGGGGTCTCCGACAGCGACCCCAGCGTTGGGGGGTGGCCTCCCAGGGGGGCGCGTTTCCCACCCCAAGGTGGTTGAACCCGGTGGTCGTCAGCCGAAGCCGATGACCTCGATATCGCGGTACTTCGCATCGGTCGTGATCAGCAGCAGGGAACCGGCGACCGTGGTGAATCGCAGGGATCTGGTCCCCGGCGCCACGGTGAGCGGCAGCATCGGTCCCGCGCGACCGGTCGACCGGTCCCAGGTGCGTAGGTGGTAGCCGTTGTCGGAGGTCAGCGTGACGACCTGGTCGGCGAGCAGCACCGCCGCCTCGGCGTACTGCGCTCGCTCGTCGGAGGTCGTGTCGAGCTCGGTGGATGCGCCGTCGGCCGCCGACAGGATTTCCCATCGCCTGGGCAGCCGATATCCGTCCGGGTGGTCGGAGCTGACCAGGGCGTGGTCGTCCGCGGCGCGCACGTCGACGTTTGTGCGGCTCGATGCGGCGATCGCCGACGTCAGCGGGGCGTTCGGCGGCAGGAGGAGCGCGGTGTCGGCGCCGTCCCGGACGTAGCTGATCCAGACGAAGCCGCTGTCGAGCACCCGGACCTCGACATAGCCGGGCGACTCCCGGCGCGGCGCGGAAAAGTCGCGCCGGTCGCGCACCTGCCCGGACCGCGGATCGAACACGGTGACGGCCACCGTCGCCGTGTCGCCGTCGCCGCAGGTCGCGACTCGGTAGATCGCGGTCATCGTGGCGACGACGCGCTCCCCGGTCGAGGTGCACCCGGGCGGTTCGGCCGGAGTGGTCCACAGGTGGCGGCCGGTCCTCGCGTCGTACCGGGTCACCGTTCCGCGGGCGGAGGTGGTGGCCAGCAGGTGCCCGGGAACGATGGCGTCCCGGTCGCGGGTGAAATCCCCGGCGCGGTTGACGGCCCCGTCTCGGGTGAAGTCCGCGTCGGACCAGCGGAGTTCACCGGTGTCGGTGTCGAAGGCCAGCCAGCCGCGCTGCTCCCAATAGGTCAGCACGACGTCCTCGCCGCGCAGCGCGACGGTCTTCGGCGGCACGTTCCCCACGCTGTCGGAGCCGACACCGAGGCGCCGGTAGTGCCAGCGTTCGGAACCCGTCGCACCATCGTAGGCCGTGATGCCGACCCTGGTCGAAACGATGAACCCCGTTCCGGTGAAGGCGATTCGAGTGTCCGCGTTCGAGCCGCCGACCGGGGGCCGGAATCGGAATCTCTCCGGCCCGAGCACGGCGGGCACCGCGGTCTCCGGGCCGGGGTCGGCGGTGACGTGGTCGACCGAGGCACTGTCGTCGCCCAGCCGGCCCGCGACCCCGGCGGCGCCGAGCACCGGCGCGACGCCGACCACGAGGGCCACGACGAGCGCCGACCGCCGGGGCATCGGGGCGGTCGGCGTCGCCACGAGCACGAAGATCAGCGCCGCGCCGAGGACGACGAGGGCCAGCGCCGCGATCGCGCCCGGTACCCGCGGCGTGACGACGAACTCCGCGGTCAGCTGCTGATAGGTCGACGGGATGTGCGCGGTCACCGCGAACACGATGCTTCCGATGAGCACCGCCAGCAGGGCGAGCACGCCACCGGCCGTGACACCCGCGGCCCGCTCATCACCGCGGCGCCCACGGATCAGCACCACCGTCACGATCAGCACGACCGCACCCGCGAATATCAGGGTCGCCCGGACGAGGTGGCGGGGGAACTCGCCGGTCTCGGCGTAGCTGTCGAACGGCACCGGAATCGGTGCGGCGACGAACCAGCTGTACAGCGCCAGCGCGACACCCCCGGCGACCAGCACGGCACCGATCACACCCGCGTGGACCGGCCACGACGAACGTGCGCGCTCGGTCGACTGATCGTCGGACATGTTCCCCCCGGATAAGGACTCGATCGACACCGCCCCACCGGGTGTCGAGTCGAGACCAGCGCCGGTGGTGGCGACGCGGAAAACGCGCCGCCCCACCGCTCAGCGCGCGTTGCCGCCGATGCTGAAGTGGGCGCCGGTGGGGTCGGTGAGACCGGCCAGGCGGCCGTAGGGGGTGTCCATCGGCTCGAAGACGACGCCGCCGCCGAGGGTCTTGGCGAGTTCGACGGTCTTGTCGACGTCGTCGGCGCCGAAGTAGGCCGTCCACGCGCCGGGGATGCCCTCGGGGAGGTGGCCGGTGGCGTCCATGACGCCGCCGCGCATCGGTGAGGTCGCGTGGATGGTCGTGTACCGGAACTCGGGGGTGTCGGCCACGGCGAAGGTGTCGCGCCAACCGAAGACCTCGCGGTAGAAGGTCAGCGACTGCTCGTAGGCGCGGGTCATCAGCTCGAACCAGGACGGGACGCCGTCGTGGTTGCGCCAGACACCGTCGGCGACATCGCCGATCGCCTCGAAGCCGGGGAACTCGTCGGCCTGCCAGACGCCGACGCCGACACCGCCGACATCGGCCAGCACCGCCATCGTGCCGAGGTCGCCGACCGCCATCGGCTCGACGAAGATGTTGCCGCCCGCGGCGCTCGCCTTCGCCGTGGTCGCCGCGGCGTCGGCGGAGGCCAGGTAGACCGTCCAGCGATCGGGGTAGGGGTCACCGGCGTCGGGGATCCGGGGCATAGCGCCCGCGACGGCCTTGCCGTCCTTGCGCAGGGTGGTGTAGCCGCCGAATTCCTCGCCGCCGCGTTCGGCGGTCCAGCCGAACAGCTCGCCGTAGAAGGCGATGGCACGGTCGAGATCGGCGGTGTAGAGATCGACCCAGGTGGGATCACCGGGTTGCTGGGCACTGGACATGACGACTCCTCGGCTGCGGGGGACTGGCTCGACAGAGACGGTGGCAGGACGCGCCCACCGTCATCGATCATGACGCCGCGACCTCCGAAAAGTCATCGCCGACAACCGTTGCACCCGCCCGACCTGCGGAGGAAGATCGAGAACGGCGCCGGACCGACACGTGGTCGGCCATCTACGGCGCGCTGAATACGACACAGAGTAGGACCCGCGCGGAATGCTGCGGCAGCACGGTTTACGATTCACACCAACGCATGCTGACCGTCGTCTGCCTCTGACCGGAGGACGGAGGGCCTGCGAGTGACGTACAGGCATCTTCAGGAGGATCAGTGACTGCGGTAGAGCCCAGGCCAGTCCCTCAGTTGGAAGCGACTCGACCGTATCCTGCTCGGACCGGGCCCAAGGGCTCGTTCCTGTACAAGGCGGTCACCACCACCGACCCCAAGGTGCTCGGCACCATGTACCTGGTGACGGCGATCAGCTTCTTCCTGGTCGGCGGTCTCATGGCGCTGCTCATGCGCGCCGAGCTGGCGCGCCCGGGTCTGCAGTTCCTGTCGCCCGAGCAGTTCAACCAGCTGTTCACCATGCACGGCACGATCATGCTGCTGTTCTACGCGACGGCGATCGTGTTCGGCTTCGCCAACATCATCCTGCCGCTGCAGATCGGCGCCCCCGACGTCGCCTTCCCGCGACTGAACGCGTTCAGCTACTGGCTGTACCTGTTCGGCGGCACCATGGCGACCGCGGGCTTCGTGACCCCCGGCGGCGCGGCGGACTTCGGCTGGACGGCGTACGTGCCGCTGACCGACATCCTGCACTCGCCCGGTGTCGGCACCGACCTGTGGATCCTGGGCCTGGCCGTCTCCGGTCTGGGCACCATCCTCGGTGGCGTCAACATGCTCACCACCGTGGTCTGCCTGCGCGCGCCCGGCATGACCATGTTCCGCATGCCGATCTTCACCTGGAACATCGCGGTGACCTCGGTCCTGGTGCTGCTGGCCTTCCCGCTGCTGACCGCGGCGCTGTTCGGTCTGGCCTACGACCGCCACCTGGGCGGCCACATCTACGACCCGGCCACCGGCGGCATCCTGCTCTACCAGCACCTGTTCTGGTTCTTCGGCCACCCCGAGGTCTACATCATCGCGCTGCCGTTCTTCGGCATCGTCTCCGAGATCTTCCCGGTCTTCAGCCGTAAGCCGATCTTCGGTTACACCACGCTGGTCTACGCGACGCTGGGTATCGCGGCGCTGTCGATCGCGGTGTGGGCGCACCACATGTACGCCACCGGCGCCGTGCTGCTGCCGTACTTCTCCTTCATGACCTTCCTCATCGCGGTCCCGACCGGTGTGAAGTTCTTCAACTGGATCGGCACCATGTGGCGCGGTCAGCTGACGTTCGAATCCCCGATGCTGTGGTCGATCGGCTTCCTGGTGACCTTCCTCTTCGGTGGTCTGTCGGGTGTCATCCTGGCCTCGCCGCCGCTGGACTTCCACGTCACCGACTCGTACTTCGTCGTCGCGCACTTCCACTACGTGCTCTTCGGCACCATCGTGTTCGCCACCTTCGCCGGTATCTACTTCTGGTTCCCGAAGATCACCGGCCGCATGATGGACGAGCGCCTGGCGAAGTGGCACTTCTGGACCACCTTCGTCGGCTTCCACACCACCTTCCTGGTGCAGCACTGGCTGGGCGCCGAGGGCATGCCGCGTCGCTACGCCGACTACCTGCCCAGCGACGGCTTCACCACGCTGAACACGATCTCCACCATCGGTGCCTTCATCCTGGGCTCGTCGATGCTGCCGTTCGTGTGGAACACCTTCAAGAGCTACCGCTACGGCGAGGTCGTCACGGTGGACGACCCGTGGGGCTACGGCAACTCGCTCGAGTGGGCCACCACCTGCCCGCCGCCGCGGCACAACTTCTACGAACTGCCGCGCATCCGCTCGGAGCGTCCGGCGTTCGAGCTGCACTACCCGCACATGGTCGAGCGCATGAAGGCCGAAGCGCACGTCGGCTGGGGCTCGGGTAAGCACGCGACGCACGTCAGCGAAGGCGCGCTCGCCAAGAAGTAGGAAAGACCGGAAGACCAGGGTGTGCACCTGCTGGGTGACCAGCAGGTGCATGCGCTTTTTCCTGACGAAGTTGTCCAGGACGGCTCTCCCAGGAAAGGCCCAGATATGGAGCAGATCGACTTGGCCGACACCACAGTTCTCGTGACCGTCACCGGCCCCGACCGACCCGGCGTCACATCCGTGCTGCTGGCGACGCTCTCCCGCCACCAGGTGAGCCTGCTGGACGTGGAACAGGTGGTCATCAGGGGCAGGCTCACCCTCGGTGTGCTGGTCTCGTGCCCCAACGACCCCGAGGCACTGCAGGACGAGCTCGAAGAGGCCATGAACACCGTCGGCATGCAGGTCGACGTGTCGGTCGACGCGCAGATCGGCAAGCCGCCGATGTCGACGCACGCCGTCGTCGTGCTCGGCGCGCCCGTCACCGCGCACGCCTTCAGCGCGATCTCGCGGCTGCTGGCCGGCCTGGGCGCCAATATCGACACCATCCGCGGCATCGCCGACTACCCGGTGACCGGCATGGAACTGATGGTCTCGGCGATCGATTCCGGTGCCGACACCGATTCGCGGCTGCGCACCGCGCTGGCCGACATCGCCGTCGCCGAACAGGTCGACATCGCGGTGGAACGAGCCGGGCTCGCGCGCCGCGCCAAGCGGCTCATCGTCTTCGACGTGGACTCCACGCTGATCCAGGGCGAGGTCATCGAGATGCTGGCCGCGCACGCCGGCGTCGAGGAGCAGGTCCGCGAGGTCACCGAGGCCGCGATGCGCGGCGAACTCGACTTCGCCGAATCGCTGCGCCAGCGAGTGGCCACCCTCGAAGGTCTCGACGAATCGGTGATCGAGGAGGTCGCCGACCGGATCGAGCTCACCCCGGGCGCGCGCACCACCATTCGCACGCTGCGCAGGCTCGGTTTCCGCTGCGGTGTGGTCTCCGGTGGTTTCCGGCAGGTCATCGAGCCGCTGGCGCACGAGCTGGAACTGGATTTCGTGCAGGCCAACACCCTCGAGATCGTCGACGGCAAGCTCACCGGCCGGGTGATCGGCGAGATCGTCGACCGGGCGTTCAAGGCGACCGCGCTGCGCAAGTTCGCGGCCGAGGCGGGCGTGCCGATGGAGCAGACCGTCGCCGTCGGTGACGGTGCCAACGACATCGACATGCTCAACGCGGCCGGTCTGGGCGTGGCGTTCAACGCCAAGCCCGCGCTGCGCGAGGTGGCCGATACGGCGCTGTCGCATCCGTACCTGGACGCGGTGCTGTTCATCCTCGGCGTCACCCGCGACGAGGTCGAGGCGGCCGACGCCCGCGACGGCGGCGTGCGCCGGGTTCCGCTGCTCGGCCGGTAGCCCTGGCGCGTCGCGACCGGTGCGACCCGGTCGCGGCGTTAGCCTCCAGCGCAGGGTGTCCTTTCGGCGTTGGGAGAGTTCCATGCGGAAAATCCTGTTCGCGGCCTGCGCGGTGGCGATGCTGGTCACCGGGTGCGGTGACGACGGCGACGACACCGGGGATCTGTCCTCGACGACGATCGACCTGCCGACCACGGCCGCGCAGTCCGCGGCCGGACCGGTGGAGGTCGACCAGATGTTCAGCGGGAGCACGGTCGCGCTCGGGCTGGGTCAGCAGCTGCTGGTCCGGCTGCCGCAGAACCCGAACGACACCGAGTCCTGGACGCCGGTGAACATCGAGCGCGGGGTGCTGGCGCCGGAGCCGCCGCTGTCGGAGGGCACCAGCACGGTGTGGCCGTTCCGCGGGGTCGGCCCGGGGACCTCGACCATTCAGTTCGTCTACGGTCCGGCCAGTCAGCCGCCGATCGGGCCGGGGCCGGAGTTCATCCTGACCGTGCGGGTCGCCTAGCGTCCACGGACGGCGTGGTGGCCGCCTCGTTAGGCTTGACCCGCAGTGGCGTCGATCGGATCGGGTGTTGTGGCATGGGCAGCGGGGAACTGAGCAGCGTGGAGATCGAGGCGGAGGCCCGCGACGACGCGGCCGCATTCGCCCTCCGGCACGCCGAATTGGCGCGGGGATACGGCGGCAACGGCGATCCCGACGACCCGGCCATGGTCCAGGCCATGCAAATGGTCCTGCACATCCCCAAGGCCGACCCACCCGCGCGCAGCGCGCTGCTGGAAGCCGCGGCGGCCGCGGCGGTGGCCGTGTGCCTGGACCCGCGCTCCGGGCCGGGTGGGGAGTGGGAGCCGCGCTATCTGGCGTGGAAGCGCTCCAGGATCAGGAAGGTGGCGCGGCGGGCGCGCGGCGCGCAGTGGGTCGCGGCGGGCGAGGTCGACGGGGTGACCGTGGAGGTCGACGGCGCGCAGGCGCGCGCGTTCGTCCCCGGCCCGGTGGGCGCGATCGACCAGCGGATCCGCAAGCTCCAGATCGGCGGGACCGACCTCGACCACGACGAGCCCGGCCCACCGGACCCCGACCTGCCCGTGCTGTGGGTCGACGCGGCGCTGGAGATGTCGGTCGGCAAGGCCGCCGCCCAGGTCGGCCACGCGAGCATGCTGCTGGCCGGCGCACTCCCGGTGGGCGCCGCGGCGGCCT
>NZ_JBCGFB010000132.1:0-15677 GCF_038752175.1 Nocardia sp. No.11
GTGCCTCGGTCAGCGGCGGTACGGCCGCTTCGGGTGCGGCGCCAGCGAGGCCGCGCGCCGCGCCGACGCGCACCTGCCAGGCCGAATGCCGCAGCGCGGCAGCCAGTTCGGTGACATCGGCGGGCTCGGTGCCCAGTGCCGCGTACGCCGTCAGCGCGGCCGCCCGCACCAGCGGATCTGGATCGCCGAGGAGCACCCGGATCACCTCGACGCCCCCCGCGCCGATCGACGCCAGACCGTGAGCGACGGCGATGCGCACCTCGCGATTGACATCACCGGCGATGGAGGCCACCGCCCCGGCGTCGTCGAGCGACACCAGCGCCCGTACCGCCTCGATCCGCACCCGATGATCGGGATCACCGAGCGCCGCACGGTATTCCGTCGCCGTGCCCGCGCGCAACGCCCGCAGCAGATCGACCACCGTCGCCCGCACCAGCGGATCGGGGGAGCCGAGATGCCCGGCCAGCGCGCCCGCGCCCGGCAGCACCTCCACCAGTTCGCGCAAACTCTCGATGGCGGCCCGGCGCACCGACGCGGCCTCGTCGCCGAGTGCCCGCACCAGTTCGTCGGCGAATCCGTCCGGGGTGTTCTCGGTGAGCACCGACAGCGCCGCTACCCGCACCACCGGATCCGGATCGCCGAGATAGCTCGACACGTCGTCGACCGCAGGGGAATCCAGCGCGAGCAGGGTGACCAGCCGGGGGGAGGACGGCGAGGCGGCGACCGGCTGACTGCGCGTCGGCGCGTCGTGCTGCGGCGCCCGGGTGCCGACCAGCTCGGGCTGGGCGATCACCTCGACGATCGGCACGGCCGAGGGCACCTCGTCGAGTCCGGGCACGGGAACCAGATACGGCGCGACCGACCGCTTCACGAACTCCATCTCGCCCGCCGCGGTCTTGCGCAGGTTCAGGTGGAAGTTCCACGATTCGTCGTCGCGCTCGGGCAGATCGGCCCGGTCGTGATAGAGCCCCCAGCGGGATTCGGTGCGGGTCAGCGAACTGCGCGCCGCCATCTCCGCGCAATCCCGGATGAACGAGACCTCGGCGGCCCGCATCAGCTCGTGCGGTGTGCGCGCGCCGATGCCCTCGACCTCGCCGCGCATCCGCGCGAAGGTCTCCACCGCGATCGACAGCTTGGCCGCGGTCTTCGGGGGTGCCACATAGTCGTTCACGAAACGCCGCAGCTTGTATTCGACCTGCGGCTGCGGCGGGCCCTCCGGCTGCCGCAGGGGCCGGTAGACGAGTTCGTGCGCGTCGGCCAGCTGGTCCTCGGGCAGGTCGGTGGGCGCCGCGACCTCGGTCAGCGTCGACGCCGCGTGCGCGCCGGCGAGATCGCCGTAGACGAACGCGCCGATCATGTAGTTGTGCGGCACGCACGCCAGATCACCCGCCGCGTACAGGCCGGGCACCGTGGTGCGCGCGTTCTCGTCCACCCAGACACCCGAGGCGGAATGCCCACCGCACAAGCCGATCTCGGAGATGTGCATCTCGATGTCGTGGGTGCGGTAGTCGTGGCCGCGATTGGCGTGGAAGGTGCCGCGGGTGGGTCGCTCGGTGGTGTGCAGGATGGATTCGAGGGTGGACAGCGTCTCGTCGGGCAGGTGCGAGACCTTCAGATAGATGGGCCCGCGCGCGGATTCGATCTCCCGCTTCACCTCGGCCATCATCTGCCCCGACCAGTAGTCGGAGTCGACGAACCGCTCGCCCTCGGCATTGACCTGGTAGCCGCCGAAGGGGTTCGCGACATAGGCGCAGGCGGGACCGTTGGAGTCCTTGATCAGCGGGTTGATCTGGAAGCATTCGATGCCCGACAGCTCGGCGCCGGCGTGATAGGCCATCGCGTAGCCGTCCCCGGCGTTGGTGGGGTTCTCGTAGGTGCCGTAGAGGTACCCCGAGGCAGGCAAGCCGAGGCGGCCGCACGGACCGGTCGCCAGGATGACCGCCTTCGCGCCGACGGCGACGAATTCGCCGGTGCGCGTGTTCAGCGCGGCCGCCCCCACCGCCCGCCCGTTCTCGGTGAGCACCCGCACCGGCATCAGCCGGTTCTCGATCCGGATCTTCTCGCGCATCGTGCGCTGGCGCAGCACGCGATACAGGGCCTTCTTCACATCCTTGCCCTCGGGCATCGGCAGCACGTAGGACCCGGACCGATGCACCCGGCGCACCGCGTACTCGCCGTATTCGTCCTTCTCGAACTTCACGCCGTAGCGTTCGAGCCGCTGCACCATGGCGAAGCCACGGGTCGCGGTCTGATACACGGTGCGCTGGTCGACGATGCCGTCGTTGGCCCGGGTGATCTCGGCGACGTAGTCCTCCGGTTCGGCCTTGCCCGGGATGACGGCGTTGTTGACCCCGTCCATACCCATGGCGAGCGCGCCGGAGTGCCGCACGTGCGCCTTCTCCAGCAGCAGCACGTTCGCCCCGGACTCCGCGGCGGTGAGCGCGGCCATGGTGCCCGCGGTGCCGCCGCCGACGACCAGGACGTCACAGTCGAGCCGGACGCGATCGGACAGGTCGGGAATGTTCACAGTGACTCCAGGATTCGGTCCCGTAGCGCCTGCCGGTCCACCGGCTCACGCGGGTCGGGCACCTCGACGAGCGCGCGCAGCGCACCGTCGCCGAGGACGGCGATCCGGTCGCCGAGCAGCAGGGCTTCGTCGAGGTCGTGGGTGACGAAAACGATGGTGGTGGGATGCGCGCGCCAGGTGTCGACGAGCAGGCGCTGCATCTCCGCGCGAGTCTGGCTGTCGAGCGCGCCGAACGGCTCGTCCATCAGCACCGCGCGCGGCGAGCCGGCCAGGCTGCGGGCCAGCTGCACCCGCTGGCGCATGCCGCCGGACAGGTCGCGCGGCAGGTAGTCGGCGTAGCCGGTGAGCCCGACCTCGTCGAGCCAGCGCTGCGAGCGGATCGCGCGCTCACCGCGCCCCACGCCCCGAAGCCGCAGGGCCAGTTCGACATTGGCGCGTGCGGTGCGCCACGGCAGCAGCGCGTCGTCCTGGAACACCAGCGCGCGATCGGCCGAGGGACCGGTGACGGTGTCCGCGTCGGCCAGGATGACGCCGCTGCTGGGACGGCGCAGCCCCGCGATCGCGCGCAGCAGTGTCGACTTGCCGCAGCCGGATTTGCCGACCAGGACCAGGATCTCGCCGGGCGCGATGTCGAGATCGATGCCGCGCACGACGGTCTTGGCGCCGTAGCTGATCCGCACCGATTCCAGGCTCAGCCGCATGCCGACCGAGACGGCGGGCGCGGCGGTGGTCGTGGTCATGACGCGACCTCTCTCGGCAGCCAGCGGGTGACCCGGCGGCCTGCCAGTTCGACGATTCCGGAGGTGAGGAAGCCGAGCACGCCGATGGTGATCATGCCGACGAACACGGCGGGGTAGTCGACGATGGTGTAGGACTGCCAGGTCCGGTAGCCGATGCCGAGCCGTCCGGAGATCATCTCGGCGGAGATGAGGCAGATCCAGGCCACGCCCATGCCCACCGAGAGGCCGCTGAACACCCCGGGCAGGATGCCGGGTACGACGACCCTGGTCAGCACCTCGCGCCGAGATGCGCCGAGGGTGCGGATCGCGTCCTCCCAGATGGTCGGCAGCGCCCGGGTGGCGTGGCGGGTGCTCACCAGCACCGGGAACAGCGACGCGGTGAAGGTGATGAACACGATGCCGGACTCGTCGCTGGGGAACAGCAGGATCGCCACCGGCACCAGCGCAATGGCCGGGATCGGGCGCACGAGTTCGGCCAGCGGACCGAAGACATCGGCCAGCAGCCGTGAGCGGCCCAGGCCGATGCCGGCCAGCACGCCGACCACCGCGGCCAGCCCGAATCCGGTGACGATGCGGATCAGCGACTGCGCGACATCGAGGTAGTACTGCCCGGTGCCGAGGTGCTCGCCGAACTCGGCCACGATCTCGGTCACCGTCGGCAGCGTGTCGAAGCGCAGGCCCGCGCGGACATCGCCCGCGGTGAGCAGCTGCCACAAGCCGATCGCCGCCAGCACCGAGGCGACCCGGATCGTCCGCGAGATCCACACCGATCGGCCGGTGGTGGCGTCGATGTCGTCCTGATGCCGGGGCGCGGCACCGGCCGCCAGGACGGTGTCGTCACCGGCGGCCGCGACGAGCGGCCCGGAAACCGCACTCATCCGCGGACTTCCGTCACGGCCTGGTCGTAGGCGATCGGCGCGGCGGCGGGATGGGCGGCGCGATAGCGGTCGGCGGCGGCCTGCGTGGTGAACGGCAGGTACCGGTCGCCGTCGCGCAGCCAGATCGCCTTGTCGGCGAACCAGCGGGTGCCCAGTTCGGCGTCGGGGAGGTAGACCGCCCGGATTCTCTTGCCCTGGGCCTTGGCGGCCTGCACCGCTCGCAGCAGGCAGGCAGGGTTGGCGGCGGGCTGCGGCTTGTCCGCGCCGTCGACCCAGATCTCCCCGGCCAGCGCCGGATCGGTCACGGGCACCGCGCAGATCGGGTCGGTCCCGGTGATCTTGCTCGGGTTCACCCGCGACGCCAGGGCGGTGTCGTAGTCGCCGCGCCCGGTCTCGGCGAAGGCCTTGCGCAGCGGTCCGTCCTGGACGAACGCGTCGATATCGAGGTCGGCGAAATCGCCGATCGACTTCAGATACGTCACATCGTCTTTGAACGCGGCGACGAGGTCGGCCTTGAGAGTGGTGTCGAAACTGGTACCGCCGGGGCCGTTGTAGAGATAGACGACCTCCTGCGGCAGACCCGAGCCCTTCGCGACGAGATCGGCTGCCTCGAACGGCTTCTCGTTGAGGAACGCGGTCGCGTCCAGCTGCGCGGCCAGGAAGGCCTGAAGCACCTCGGGGTGGTCGGCGGCGTAGGCGCGGCGGGCGACCACGCCGTGGAAGGTGGGCACGTTCAGCTCGGCGCCGTCGTAGAGCAGCTTGGCCTTGTTCTGCTGCACCAGCAGACCCGGCCACGCCACGAACTGCGAGAGCGCGCCGACCTGATGCGATTCCAGCGCGGTCGCGCCGACTTGCGGCTGCTGGTTGAGCACCTCCACGCCCTCGGCCGGGTCGATACCCGCCCGGCTCAGCGCCTGCACCAAGGTGCCGTGGCCCGCCGAACCCACACTGGCCGAGATCTTCTGGCCCGCCAGATCGGTGAGCGAGCGTGCCGGTGAATCATTCGGCACCACCACCATGTTCAGCGCGCCCTTGGGGTGGTAGCCGGTGATCGACACCAGCTCGGTGCGGGCGCGCTCGTTGGCCTGGGTGCGGGAACCGTTGATGAGCAACGGGTAGTCGCCCATCGAGCCGATATCGATCTTCTCGGCCACCATCTGCGCGGTGATCGGCGCGCCGGTGTCGTAGTCCTGCCACTCCACCTGGTACTTCGCGCCACCGGCGTCGGTGATCTTCTGCAACCGCTGCTCCAGGTAGCCCTGCGCCACGAGCAGGGTGCCCGCGGTGACGGTGTTGATGGTCTTGGACTGGTACCCGACGACGACCTTGACGGTGCCCGCCGGTGCGGCGTCGGTGCTTTCGAGCGAGCAGCCCGTCGCGGTGAGCGCGAGCGCGAGCGCGGCGGGGACGAGATGAGTGATCTTCATGCGTGGATTTCCCGGGTTCAGCGGAGCAGATAGGGCATGTTGACGGTGACGGCGCCGGTCGGGCAGCGGGCCGCGCACGGCCCGCAGTACCAGCATTCGTCGACGTGCATGTAGGCCTTGCCCGAATCCTCGTGAATGGCAAGGGAATCGAGTGGACACATGTCGACGCACAAGGTGCAGCCGGTGATGCACAGCGATTCGTCGATCGTCACGGNTCGTGAATGGCAAGGGAATCGAGTGGACACATGTCGACGCACAAGGTGCAGCCGGTGATGCACAGCGATTCGTCGATCGTCACGGGGACGTCGGCACGCTGGGGGACGAGTGCCATCTAGAGGACCTTCCATTCGGGTGCGCTGCGGGTGAGGCTGCCGCGCATGGTGATGCGGTCACCGCGCATGCGGATGTATTCGAGGTCGACGGGTCTGCCGTCGTCGAGATGGGTGAGGCGCTCGAGCATCAGCAGGGGAGCGCCGGCGGGGGTGTCGAGGGTGGTCGCGGTGTGCGGGTCGGCGGCGACCGCTTCCAGGGCGAGGTCGGCCGCGCCGAGCGACTGGCCGGTGACCTGCTCGAGCAGCACGAACACGTCGGTGGTCGCGAGATCGTTGGCCAGCACCGCGTCGCCGACGTCGGGCGCGAGGTAGGTGAGATCCAGGCTCAGCGGCAGGTCGGCGAGGAATCGCAGCCGCTCGATGTAGACGACGCGATCGCCGGGTGCCAGGCCGAGCCTGCGCGCGACGGCCGGGGGAGCGGTGATGTGAGTGGCCGCGCGTACCTCGTTGCGGACGGTGCCGTGCTCCGTGAGCGTCTCCTGCAGGCCGAGCAGGGCGTCGAGGCCGTGGTCGTACTTGCGGGCGGCGACGCGGGTGCCGACCTTGGGCGCGCGATCGATGAGGCCCTCGGCACGCAGCAGGGCCAGCGCCTCGCGGATGGTGTTGCGGGAGGTGTCGTGCTCGGCGGCGAGCTCCTGCTCGCCGGGCAACGCGCCCTGCACCGCGCCGGCCAGGATCTGGTGGCGCAGGATGTCGGCCACCCGGCGCGCCCGATCGGCGCGCTGGCCTCGAATCGGAGTGGGTTCTGCGGCTGCCGTTTTCTCGCTGACCTGCATGAACAGCGACGATAGCGGCCGCTATGCGGCCCGGGGCCCGTCGTGCGTCGGGCCCGAATTCAGGGGATGTTTCTACGCCGGGTGACCGTCGTCGGGACCTGCGGCGATCGGACCACGCGGCGGCATTGCGCCACCCCGGCCGGTGCGGGCGACATTCGGATCACGTCGATCGCAATGTCGCCCGGCGGCCGGGCTCGGTCAGGGCTGACCGGGCTTGAGGAGGATGAACAGCCCGTTCGCCTCGGCGCACAGGCGCTCGCCGTCGTGCATCGTCGCGCGCAAGTACACCTTGCGGCCGTCGGTACGCTCCACCCAAGCGCGCACCGTCAGCTTCTTGTTGAGCGGGGTGATCGAGCGGTAGTCGATGGTGAGCGAGGCGGTCCGGGTGACGGCCTTGGTGTGCACCGCGGCAGTCATGCCGAGGATGTCGTCGAAGGCGACGCCGATCTGCCCGCCGTGCGCGGCGTTGTTGCCGCCCAGGTGGAAGGTCCGGAAGGTCAGCTCGGCGGTGACACCGTCGACGTCGGCGCTGGCCACCGTGTACGGCGGCAGCGTGATGTTGCCGCGCGAGGGCAGGTCGGTGCGGGTCCAGGTCGGTGCCGACCACTCGTCTACGACCGCGGCGTCCAGGCGCGCGTTGAGCTGCTCGAGCGTCGCGATGGTCTCCTTGGCCAGCTCGTCGGACGGGTTCAGCAGGCGCGCGCGGTCCATCAACTCGCGCACCTGTTCGATCAGTTCGCCGTAGTGCGGGCCGCCGATGGTGTGGTCCTGCTTCGCTTGCCTGCGCTGCTGGATCAGCTCGGCGACCGGCCGGAACCCGCCCTCGTGGTGCTCTGCGTCCGGCAGCGAGTTGCCGACCTGTGTATCGTCCATATGCAACACGTTATCGCTGCGGAGCTGGATGTTCGCGTCCGGTGTCCCACTTGTGTCCGTGCTCGTGACACGGCTCACCGCCGCGGGTGCGCCTCTATTAGGCTGGTCGGCGATCACCGAGCAGGTCTGTACGTACCGAGAGTCGGCGCGCCCGGGTGGTGCCCGGCGGATGAACGGCGAAAGGCTGAGCGCATGGGTATCGCGGCGGTAGTGTTCGACATGGACGGCGTGCTGATCGATTCCGAACCCATCTGGGAACAGGTCCGGCGCGACTACGTCGAACTCAAAGGTGGCCGGTGGCAACCGGATTCGCAACGCAAGATGATGGGCATGAGTACCCAGGAATGGGCCGCCTATATGAGCGACGATCTCGGGGTCGCCATGCCGCTCGACGACATCTCGACCAAGATCATCGATCTGATGGCCGACCAGTACGCCCACCACGTGCCGTTGCTGCCGGGCGCGGTCGAGGCGGTGCAGCGGTGCGCGAGCCAGTGGAAACTGGGTCTGGCCAGTTCGTCGCCGCGCTCGCTGATCGACTTGGTGCTGGCGAAGTCCGGTCTGCTCGAGTACTTCTCCGCGATCCTGTCGACCGAGGAGGTCGGCCGGGGTAAGCCCGCGCCCGATGTCTACCTCACCATCGCCCAGCGGCTCGGGGTCGACCCGAACAGCTGTACCGCCGTAGAGGATTCGACCAACGGCCTGCGCTCGGCCCACGCGGCGGGCATGCGGGTCGTCGCCGACCCCCGCCCGGAGTTCCCGCCGGTTCCCGACGCGCTGGCGCTGGCCGCCGTGGTCATCGACGACCTCGATCAGCTGACCACCGAGGTGATCACCGGGACCGCCTGAGGCGGTCAGAAGCTGCCGGTCACGCCGTCGATCCGCTCCCGCAGCAGGTCGGCGTGGCCGTTGTGCCGGGCGTACTCCTCGATCATGTGCAGATACACCCAGCGCAGGGTGTAGCCGTCGGACCGCCACGGGACGTGGAAGACATGGTCGAGCGGCAGAGCGGCGACCGCCGCGTCACAGGCGGCGATCTCGGCGTGGAAGACCGCGAACGCCTCCGCGGCGGGCAGCGAGGTGAGGTCGTCGAAATCGGCGTCCGGTTCGGTCTCGGACCCGTAGACCGGTTCGAGGGACTCCCCGGCGGCCGAAACCCGGAACCAGCCGCGCTCGACCTCGGTGAGGTGCCGGATCAGTCCCAGCAGCGACAGCGTGGACGGCGGCACCGAGCGGATCGCGAGCTGGTCGCCGTCGAGGCCGCCGCACTTGTTGAGCAGGCTCTGGCGATGGAAGTCCAACCAGGACTGCAACATCGGGCGTTCGTCCACCCCGACCAGCGTGCGCGTCGGGACGACTTCGGGCGCTGTCCACGTCATCTCGGTGACGGTACCGGCCGCTGTGGCGACGCGCAGGCCGATGACCGGTCGCCGGGTCCCGATTCCGCGCTACCCCTGGTCCGGCCCTGCCTCCATCCGGCACACTGGCCGGATGGAGGCCCAGCGTGACGAATCGCCGGAGGTCGTGGTCCACCTCGGCGACGGCTTGGATGCGCCACGGGCCGTCGACCCGGCCGATCCCGGCACCGCCGCGACCGACCCGGCCCCCGATCATCCGTTCCTGCTGCTGACGCGCACCGCGACCGAGCGGCTCCAGGCCAGGTTCCTCGACGACGGCACCTACGAGGTCGAGCACACCGACGGCACCGACCGCCGCCAGTTGTTCACCACCGACGCCCTGCTGGTGCGCGATGTCGTCTGGTCCTGGGTCCAGCGGGACCGCTGGTGGTACGACACCGTCGCCTGGACCACCGTCGATCCGGCGATCGCCGAATTGGACGCGCTGCGCGCCGAACTGTCCGAGATGCTCGACGGGATCTCGGTGCTGGACGCGGTCACCGACGATCTCGACCGCGCGCTGGCCAGGGCCGACGAACTTCTCGCCGCCGACCCCGACCTCGACTCGGACTAGTCGGCTTCGCCCTCGCACCAGTCGTCGAAGGCGTCGAACACGGGCTCGGCCACGGCCGGGACGTAATCCTCGACGGCGTCCTCGATCGGGTCCCAGACCCGATCGCAGCCGGATGGGGCGGGCGGCCACGATTCGATGTACTCGACCAGGGGCGATTTCGGCGGTTCGGTGTCCTCGGCGCCGGCGATGCCCGCGGCCGCCAAGGTCAGGGCCGCGGTGGCTCCCGCGGTGGCGACGATCCGGTACCCGATCCTCATGACATCCTCCTGTCGGTTCCGACATGCGATGTCTCGCGATCGTAACCGCCGGGGGTGGGTCGTGTCAGCGGGCGCGGGCGCTCCAGCGGCCCTCGTCGTAGCGCACTTCGATGGGGTGGTCGAAGGCGGTGGAGACGTGGTCGGTGGTGATGACCCGGTCGGCGGGGCCGGTGGCGACGGTGCGCCCGTCGGCGATGAGCAAGGCGTGGGTGGTACTGCTCGGCAGTTCCTCGAGATGGTGGGTGACCAGCACCGAGGCGACCTCGGGGTGGGTGCGGTCGAGGGAGTCGATGGTGGTGAGGAGCTGTTCGCGGGCGGCCAGGTCCAGGCCGGTGGACGGTTCGTCGAGCAGCAGCACGCGGGGACCGCTGATCAGGGCGCGGGCGATGAGGGTGCGGCCGCGTTCGCCCTGCGACAGGGTCGGCCAGACCTCGCCGGCCTTGCCGGTCAGGCCGAGGGTGTCGATGATCGCGTCGGCGCGGGCCAGGTCGTCGGCGGTCGGCGACCAGCGCATCGGGGTGTCGATGGTGCCGGTGATGCCGGTCAGCACCACCTCGCGGACGGTGAGCGCGTACCGCAGGGGATGGCGCGGATCGACGTGCCCGATCGAGCGGCGCAGCCGGGCGAGTTCCACCCGGCCGAACTGCTCGCCGAGCACTCGCACCGTGCCGGTGGTGGGGAAGGTGACCGCGCCGCAGAAGCCGAGCAGGGTGCTCTTGCCTGCCCCGTTGGGCCCGAGCAAGGCCCAGTGCTCGCCGGCCCGCACGGTCAGGGAGATGCCGTTGATGATCTTCTTGCCCGCCCGCCGGAAGGTCACCCCGTCGAGTTCGATCACGGGCGCGCCGGTCATGCGAAAGCCTTCTTCAGGGCGGACAGGTGGGTGCGGCTGAATGCGGCCGCCGCCGTGGGGTTCCGGTCGGCGACGGCCTGGGCGAGTTGTTCGTGCGCGGCGTGGTCGGCCTGCTCGGAGGCGACGGGACGCAACTCGAGCATGTCGATCATGGCCAGGCGCAGGCGGGGCAAAAAGCTGTCGAACAGCTGGGTCAGCACGTCGTTGTGGGCGGCGACGATGACCGCGCGATGGAAGGCCATATCGGCGTCGACGTGCTCGGCCACGGTCTGGCCGTCGGCCCGGCGACCGGCCAGGGCCCGGCGGATGGCGCGCACGTCGGCGGGGGTGCGTCGCTGTGCCGCCAGCGCGGCCGCCTCGGCCTCGATCGCGATGCGCGCCTCGATCACCGCCGCGATGGTGGCGCCGCGCAGCACGACGTCCCAGTCCTCGCTCACGTCGAGCGCGGTGACGAACACCCCCGCGCCCTGTCTGCTGTCGAGCACGCCTTTGCCCGCCAGCTCCCGGATAGCCTCGCGCAGGGTGGACCGGCCGACGCCCAGCTGGGCGGCCAGCAGCGTCTCACCCGGTAATCGGTGCCCCAGCGGCCACTCGCCGGCGCGGATGCGCGCGAGCAGGAGTTCGGCCGCCTGAGCGGCCAGGGGCTGACGCCTGACCTGTGCAACCACCGAAAAACCTCTCTACTTGTCTGAGGAGTTGTGGTAGAAGTGTACCCATCATGACCTACACCGCGCTTCTCCTCCGCCGCCACGGCGGGGCCTGACCGACCGGCCGCCCCGCCGTGGGGCTCTGTCGTGGCCGGTCGCCGTCGTCTCGTGGCCCCCGCGGCCAGGAAGCAGAACCGTCATGACCCCCTTTCCCACCCTGATCACCCCCACCGGCGCCGTCGGCACCGACGCGCCCGCGTGGAACCGGCAGCGCCACTCGGCCATGCCGTCGCATCGCTACCGCGATGTCCACCGGCGCGTGGACGTGCCCGCCGGAGAACGGGACTGGCCGGATGCCAGGATCACCACCGCCCCGCTGTGGGTGCCCGTCGACCTGCGCGACGGCAATCAGGCGCTGGCCGAACCGATGGATCCCGACCGCAAGCGCCGGTTCTTCGAACTGCTGGTCGCGATGGGGTACAAGGAGATCGAGGTCGGCTATCCCTCCGCCTCGCAGACCGACTTCGACTTCGTCCGGTTGCTGGCGCGCACCCCGATCGCGCCGCCGGACGTGACCGTCGTCGTGTTCACCCCGGCCCGCCGCGACCTGATCGCGCGGACCGTCGAGTCGGTGCGCGGGATCGCCAACGAGGTGGTCATCCACCTGTACACCGCCACCGCGCCGGTCTGGCGGGAGGTCGTGCTGGGCAAGGATCGCGAGCAGTTGCGGGAGCTGATCCTGGCCGGTGCGCGCGAGGTGCTCGACACGGCGGGTGAGCTGCCGAACGTGCGATTCCAGTTCTCGCCCGAGGTGTTCAACCTGACCGAACCGGACTTCGCGCTCGAGATCTGCGACGCGGTGACCGCGCTGTGGCAGGCCTGCCCGCAGCGGCCGGTGACCTTGAATCTGCCCGCGACGGTGGAGGTGGCGACGCCCAACGTCTACGCCGACCAGATCGAGTACATGCACCGCCACCTGGCCCGTCGCGACGGGGTGATCCTGTCGGTGCACCCGCACAACGACCGGGGAACCGGCATCGCCTGTGCCGAGCTGGCGGTGCTGGCCGGCGCCCAGCGGGTGGAGGGCTGCGTCTTCGGCAACGGCGAGCGCACCGGCAATGTCGACATCGCGACCTTGGCGCTCAACCTGCACGCCCAGGGCGTCGACCCGATGATCGACTTCTCCGACATCGACGAGATCCGCCGCACGGTGGAGTACTGCACCCGGTTGCCCGTGCCCGAACGGCATCCCTACGTCGGCGATCTCGTCCACACCGCGTTCTCGGGTACCCATCAGGACGCGATCCGGAAGGGGATGGCCCATCATCGCGAGGCGGCGGCGCGCGCCGGTGTCGCCGAGCGTGAACTGCCCTGGCAGGTGCCGTATCTGCCGATCGACCCCGCCGATATCGGGCGCTCCTACGACGCCGTGATCCGGGTGAACTCCCAGTCCGGCAAGGGCGGCATCGCCTACCTGCTGCACACCGAGTACGGGCTGGACCTGCCGCGCCGCCTGCAGATCGACCTGGCCCGCCGGGTGCAGGTGCGCACCGACGACACCGGCACCGAGGTCACCGCGAAGGAACTGTTCACCCTGTTCGAGCGGGCCTATACGGTGGCGGATCCGCGCATCGTGCTGACGCGGTGGCGCATCGTCGAGGAGACCACCGAGATCGTGCTCGACATCGACGGACGCGAACTGCGCTCGGTGCACCACGGCATCGGCCCGGTCGACGCGGTCACCACGGCACTCGCCGCCGCGGGTCACCCGGTCGAGATCCTGGGCCTGACACAGCATTCCGTGGCCGAGGGCGCCGACAGCGCCGCGGTCGGCTACCTCGAATACCGGGTTGCCGGACGCACCGGCTGGGCCTTCGGGCGCAGTACCTCGGTGATCGCGGCGTCCCTGGATGCGGTGCTGAACGCGGTGAACGCGACTGCCTGACCGACGATCTCGTGGGGCGCCCGCGCCCCACGAGATCTCGGCGTCAGCACCAGCCGGTGAGGTACATCAGGCCGAGGCTGGCGATGCCCAGGATCAGGCCCAGCGCGCCACCGAGGACTAGGGGCCGCACGCCCGCGCTGCGCAGCCGCTCGACGCTCAACGAGGTGCCGATGGCGGCCAGCACCGCGGCGATCAGCCAGCCGCTGGTGGTGGCCAGCGGCTGGGTCAGCGCGGTGGGCAGGATGCCCAGCCCGGCGACGATCGAGGCCGCCAGGAACAGCACCACGAACAGCGGGAACGCCTGGCGCAGCGAACCCGCGGGGGCGCCGGTCTCCGCGGTCAGACGGCGGCGGCCGACGTGCAGGCCGATACACAGCGGGACGATCGCGAGACTGCGCACCAGCTTCACGATGACCGCGAAGTGCGCGGCGCCCGCGCCGAAGATGACCCCGGCGGCCAGCACCGAGGAGGTGTCGTTGATCGCGGTGCCCACCCACAGGCCGAACGCCTCCTGCGACAGGCCGAGCGCGCGCCCTAGCGGCGGATACACCAGCACCGCGGCGACATTGAAGACGAAGATGGTGCCGAGGGCGTAGGCGACGCGCTGCTTGTCCGGCCGCAGTACCGCGGTGGCGGCGGCGATCGCGGACGCACCGCAGATCGTGGTGCCCACCGCCACCAGCGTCGCCGATTCCCGGTCCACCGCCAGCATCCGGCCGACGAAGAACGCCGCCACCCCGCCGACGAGCAGTGTGCCGAGCAGCACGACGGCCGTCTCCTTGCCCACACTCATCACCGACCCCAGCGGCAGCCCGAGCCCGAGCAGCACGATCGCCGCGCCGAGCAGCCGCTGCCGGGCGAGGTCGAGGCCCGGGCCGAACGTCTCGCCCGTCGCGTCCCGACGGCGCAACACCATCCCGGCGACGGCGCCCGCGGCCAGCGCCAGCACGGGCGCGCCGATCATCGGCAGTGCCTTACCGAAGGGCATGGCCACGGTGGCCAGGAGTGCGGCGAGGGCCAGGCCGGGAGCGATGGTACGTACTCGGTTCACTCCTCCACCTTCGCCGCGCCGAAGACTCCGAGGTAGAGGCCCGTTTCCGGGGTTCTCATAAGGCAGGCTTATGGCTGGTGGTGCGGCGGGTGTGCTTTCCTGGAGTGGTGCGGACATCGACCCGGCTCGCGCTGACCGCCGCGATCGCAGCGATGCTGTGGGGCGAGTGGGCGAACTGGCGCGCCTCGCGCAGGCGCGTCGGCTCGGCGGGCCCGGGGTCCGAGGCGGTCGTGGTGCTCGGCTACCGCGACGCGGGCCCGCGAGCCAATGCCATGAACCGGTGGCGGGTGCGCGCGGGCCTGCGCTCGCTCGATCCGGCGGCGACCGAATCCCGGCTGGTCCTGTGCGGCGGTGCCTGCGCGGGTCCGGTGTCCGAGGCGGCGCTGATGGCCGCCTACGCCACGGACGCGCGCGGCTATCGCGGTGAGATCGTGCTCGAGGAATCGAGCCGATCCACTTGGGAGAACATCGCTTTCGCGATTCCTTACCTCAAGGACGTCGACCGGATCAAGATCGTCTCCCTGCCCACCCACGCCGCGACCGGTCGTGACTATCTGGCGGAACAGAGCCCGGAACTTGCCGTGCGACTGGTGCCGGGGCGAGAGTACCGATTCGGGGAGTGGATGCCGCTGAAACCGGTGATCGCGCTCTACGGGGTGGTCAAGGACCTGCGTGGCCGATACGCGGCCGAACACGACGACGACAGTGCCTGATGCGGCGCCGCGGCGCGCGTCGCCCATAATCGGCGCATGACCCTGCCCCCTGGAACCCCCGACCTGGAGGTCCTCGACCTCCTCGTGTCGGTGGCCGAGCTGGGCAGTCTGGGCGCGGCCGCCCGCCGCCACGGCATCAGCCAGCCCGCGGCGAGCATGCGGATCCGCGCCCTCGAACGACGGATGCGGGTCAAGCTCCTCGACCGCGGACCGACCGGCTCGGCGCTGACCGACGCCGGGCATGCGGTGGTCGAGCACGCGCGCATCGTGCTCGCCGCCGTGCGCGATCTGGTCGACGACGTCGATCGCCTGCGCGCCGCGGCCGCGCCACGATTGCGCATCGCCGCGTCGAAAACGATTGCCGACCACCGTATTCCGCACTGGTTGGCGGCGCTGCGCACCGACCATCCCGAAGTGCTGATTTCGCTGGAGGTGGAGAACTCGACCCAGGTCGCGGCGCTGGTGCGTGACGGTGTCGCCGATCTGGGATTCGTCGAGGGCCCGCATCCGCCCGCCGGGCTCGGCAGTCGCGTGCTCGGCGCCGACGACCTGGTCGTGGTGGTCGCGCCGGAGCACCCCTGGGCGCGCCGGACCACCCCGGTCGCGCTCGCCGAACTCGCCGGCACCGCCCTGCTCTGGCGCGAGCCGGGCTCTGGCACCCGCGACACCGTCTGGGACCTGCTCAGCACC
>NZ_JBCGFB010000133.1:0-15624 GCF_038752175.1 Nocardia sp. No.11
CCAGCGGGAGCAGACCGGTGGCCTACCCCAGCGTGATCCGGCCAACGGTCTCCCGCAGCGGGAGCAGACCGGCGGCCTGCCCCAGCGTGACCCCTCCACCGGGCTGCCCCAGCGTGACCCGTCCACCGGGCTGCCCCAGCGTGACCCCGCGGGCAACGGTGCGCCGCAGCGTGATTCCGGTCCGGTCTCGCGTGATCCGTCGACCGGCCTGCCGCAGCGCGCCCCGTCCAACGGGCTGCCGCAGCGGGACCAGACCGGCGGCCTGCCGCAGCGTGATCCGGCGGCGCGGCTGCCGCACCGCGAGCAGAGCGGTGGTCTCCCGCAGCGTGATCCGTCGAACGGCCTGCCCCAGCGGGAGCAGACCGGTGGCCTACCCCAGCGTGATCCGGCCCATGGTCTCCCGCAGCGGGAGCAGACCGGCGGCCTGGGTGAGCGTGATCCGGAGGCGGGGCTGCTGCAGCGTGAGCAGTGGTGTGGTCTGCCGCAGCGTGATCCGTCGAACGGCCTGCCCCAGCGGGAGCAGACCGGTGGCCTACCCCAGCGTGATCCGGCCAATGGTCTCCCGCAGCGGGAGCAGACCGGCGGTCTGCCCCAGCGTGACCCGTCCACCGGGTTGCCCCAGCGCGAGCAGACCGGTGGTCTGCCGCAACGTGATCCGTCCACCGGGCTGCCGCAGCGCGGTGGTCTGCCGCAGCGTGACCCGGCCGGTCAGCCGCCGCGTCCCGCCAACGGTCTGCCCCAGCGCGGCGCGCCGGGTGCCCCTGCGCCGCAGCGTGATTCCGGCGACAACGGGCTCCCGCAGCGGGCTCCCGCGGCCGGTCTGCCGCAGCGGGAGGCGCCCAACGGCCTGCCGCAGCGTCCGGCTGCGCCGAATGGGCTGCCCCAGCGCGATCCCGGCGCTACTGTGGTACCGCAGGCGAACGCCGGGCCAGGAGTGGCTCTGCCCCAACGGGATCGGGATCCTGCGGGGCCGGAGAACGCTGCGTCGGCAGGGCGCGATCCGGGTCGGCACAGCTTCCGGTCGAATCCGGCCAAGGCTGCGTCGTTCTTCCAGACCAGGTTGCAGCCGGCACCGGAAGGTGATTCCGTCATGGGCGGAACGCCGATCTTCGCGGAGATGATGTCGGCGTGGCTCACGGACGAGAATTCCGACCGGTCCCAGATGGCGGCTGCCTTCGAATCACCGGGTGACGAAGGATGGCAGGCCGCACGCCGGGCCAGCGAGGCTCAGCCCGAGGTTCGTACCGCTGCGGGCTTGCCTCAGCGCAACCCGGGCGGCAGGCTCGTGCCTGGCGGTGTGACCGGTAAGGCCGACACCACCCCGCAACGTGATCCCGAAACGATCAGGTCCAGCTTGAGTCGTCACCAGCAGGGCGTCCGGGATGGCCGCGCAATGAAGGCAATGAACCTAACCGGAGATAAAGGAGACCGATGAACCCCGATCTAGGTGGTACGAACCGTCAGCTGGATTGGCTGGTTTCGAACTTCGCCAACGAGGTTCCTGGCGTAGCCCATGCCGTCCTGGTCTCGGCTGACGGCCTGCTGATGGCCGCGAGCGCCCAGCTTCCGGTGGACCGCGCGGAGCAGCTCTCCGCCGTCACCGCCGGTCTGGCAAGCCTTTCCGTCGGCGTGTCCAATCTGTTCGAAGGCGGTACGGTACTGCAGTCCGTCGTCGAGATGGAGCACGGTTACCTACTGCTCATGGCAGTCGGCGACGGCTCGTATCTCGCGGTCCTGACCAACACCTCGTGTGACATCGGTCAGGTGGGCTACGAAATGGCTCTGTTGGTCGAGCGTGTGGGCCAGACCGTCCAGGCCACGCCACGCGTCACGATGGGTTCCTGATGGTGGGATGGACATAGACGATCACCGCATGGGGAGCGCCGAGCCCAGCCTCGTCCGCCCGTACTCCTTGACTGCCGGCCGCACCAGGCCGGCGGTCGAGTTGGCGTTGGAGGCTCTCGTTGCATCGCATCCGGTCGCCATGGAGCGGCAGTTCGAACTGAACAACCTCGAAACGTCCATCGTGGAGTTGTGCAGGCAATCGCCGTCCGTTGCCGAGATAGCTGCCCAATTGGGTATCCCGATCGGTGTAGCGCGGGTACTCGTGGCCGACCTCATCGAGGCCGGTCATGTCCGGGTCTCGGCGACTTTGAAAGACGATTCCAGCGACGATGAACGTCGCGAGCTGATCGAAAGGGTTCTCAGTGGACTCCGGCGTATTTGATTCGACGGCGCAGGTCGACACCCGCACGAGCAAGCCGACTTCGGCGAAGATCGTTGTCGCCGGTGGCTTCGGTGTCGGTAAGACCACGTTGGTCGGTGCGGTGTCGGAGATCGTTCCGCTGCGCACCGAGGCGTTGGTCACCAACGCCAGTACCGGAATCGACAACCTGACCGGCATTCCGATGAAGTCGACCACCACGGTGGCGATGGACTTCGGCCGGATCAGCCTCGCCGACGACCTGGTCCTGTATCTGTTCGGCACGCCCGGCCAGTACCGGTTCTGGTTCATGTGGGACGACCTCATCCGCGGCGCCATCGGCGCCGTGGTGCTGGTCGACACCCGCAGGCTGGAAGACAGCTTCGCCGCTGTCGACTACTTCGAGGCTCGCGGTCTACCGTTCCTGGTGGCGCTCAACGAGTTCGACGACGCACCGAAGTACCCGCTCGAGGACATCCGCCAGGCCCTCGCGGTCCCCGCCGACGTGCCGATCATGTCGATCGACGCCCGCCGCCGGGAGCCCGCCAAGCAGGCCCTGGTCTCCTTGACCGAGTACGCCCTGCGCAAGGTCATGCAGGGCTACTGAGCCGAACCCGGGGCTGCCGCGATGAAGGCAGCAGCCCCGCTTCGCCCCTCAGCACCCCGCTGCCCCGATCCGATCCGCCAGCCACACAGCGGATCGATCAGCTGCTCGGCAGCACTCGGTAGTCGTTCATAACGGAATGCCACGACGAACCGCGCCGCGTACCCGTACCCAGGCGACGGTGAAGCGTGAGCAGCGCGTGCACCGCTCACCCCGAAGGTCCCGTTCCCTCGGCTCGGTAGCGGCCGATCCCGCTAGGCTCAGCGCGTGCGTATGTCGGCGTTCGACCTGATCGGGCAGTTGCTCGACACCGATTCGTTTCTGAGCTGGGACCAGCCGCCGGTCGAGCCCGCGGTGTCGCCGCGGTATCGCCAGGAGTTGGTCGACGCCGAGCTGCGGGCCGGGACCGATGAGTCGGTGGTGACGGGGGAGGGGTTGTTGCGCGGGCGGCGGGTGGCCGTGATCGCGTGTGAGTTCGCGTTTTTGGCGGGATCGGTGGGGGTGGCCGCGGCCGAGCGGATCGTGTCGGCGGTGGAGCGGGCCACCGAACTGGGGTTGCCGCTGATCGCCTCGCCTACGTCCGGCGGGACCCGGATGCAGGAGGGCACGGTCGCTTTCGTGCAGATGGTGAAGATCGCGGGGGCGGTCGCGGTGCACAAGGCGGCGGGGCATCCCTATCTGGTGTATCTGCGGGATCCCACGATGGGTGGGGTGTTCGCGTCCTGGGGGTCGCTGGGCCACATCACCTTCGCCGCGCCGGGCGCGCTGATCGGATTCCTCGGCCCTCGCGTGTACGAAGCGTTGTACGGCAAGCCTTTTCCGCCCGGCGTGCAGACGGCGGAGAACCTCTACCGCAACGGCGTGATCGACGGTGTGGTCACCGTCGAGGTGTTCCGCCGGATCGCCCACCGGGCCTTGAGCGTCGCGAGCGGCGTCGTCCTGCCGGTCACTGCCGAGCCGGGATGGGCCGCGCCCGTACGCAGTCCGGCCACCGCCGCCGCTTCCACGGCGAGCGCCTGGGATTCGGTACTGAGCACCCGCAGGCCCGGCCGTCCCGGCATCCGTGACCTGCTTCGCCATGTGACCCAACGGGTTCCGCTCAGCGGCACCGGCCAGGGCGAATCCGATCGCACCGTGGTGCTGGCGCTGGCCCGGTTCGGCGGACAGCCCTGTGTCGTCTTCGGCCACGACCGCTCCGGCCAGCAGGGCGAGCACACCATGGGCCCGGCCGCCCTGCGCGAGGCGCGCCGGGCGATGGCGCTGGCCCGGGAGCTGCGCCTGCCGCTGGTCCTGGTGATCGACACCGTCGGCGCCGCGCTGTCCAAAGAGGCCGAGGAGCGCGGGCTCGCCCCCGAAATCGCCCGCTGCCTGGCCGACCTGGTCACCCTCGACACCCCGACCGTGTCGATCCTGCTCGGCCAGGGCACCGGCGGCGGCGCGCTGGCCCTGCTCCCGGCCGATCGGGTGCTGGCCGCCGGTCACGGCTGGCTGGCCCCGCTGCCGCCGGAGGGTGCGAGCGCCATCGTCTTCCGTGACACCTCGCACGCGGCGGAACTGGCTGCGGCACAGGGTATTCGAGCGCTCGACCTGCAAACCGACGGCGTCGTGGACCGCATCGTCGACGAACACCCCGACGCCGCCGACGAACCGGTCGCCTTCTCCCGGCGCATGGTGCTCGCGGTGACCGAGGAACTGGCCGCCCTGCGCGCGGCGCCGACGGCGGAACTGCGGGCCCGACGGCAGGCGCGATACCGGCGAATCGGTCTTCCCGGGGTTGTTCACTGACCGGCGCCCCGCTTCCTACCCGATCCGGAACCGGGGGAAACACGCGAGGGTGCGTCGTTGACGGTACGGCGAACCACTTCTACCGTCGAACGGGTGACCTTCCGTAGCGCTAGCAGCCCTGTTCCCACCATCGTGCTCAATGACGGCAATGTCATTCCGCAGCTCGGCTTCGGTGTGTTCCAGGTGCCGGAGGACGACGTCACCCCGGTGGTGGCCGAGGCATTGGAAGTCGGCTACCGCAGCATCGACACGGCCGCGATCTACGGCAACGAGGAGGGCGTCGGCCGCGCCATCCGCGCCTCGGGCATCCCCCGCGACGAGATCTACGTGACCACCAAGCTGTGGAATGCCGAGCAGGGCTACGACAGCACGCTGCGCGCCTTCGACGCCAGTATGCGGCGCCTGGGCCTGGACTATCTGGACCTGTACCTGATCCACTGGCCGGTGCCGTCGGCCGGTCGCTACGTCGACACCTTCCGCGCCTTCCAGGCGCTCAAGGCGCAGGGCCGGATCGGCTCGATCGGCGTCTCCAACTTCCGGGTGATCGACCTGGAGACCGTGATCGCCGAGACCGGCGAGACCCCGGCGGTCAACCAGATCGAACTGCATCCCACCCTCGCGCAGCGCGAACTGCGCCAGTACGACGCCAACCACGCCATCGCCACCGAGGCGTGGAGCCCGCTGGGGCAGGGCACGCTGCTGGACAACCCGACCGTGGTCACCATCGCCAAGGAGCTCGACCGCACGCCGGCGCAGGTGATCATCCGCTGGCATCTGCAGCTGGGCAATATCGTCATCCCGAAGTCGGTCACCCCGTCGCGCATCGCCGAGAACTTCGACGTGCTCTCCTTCGAACTGGACGCGCAGGCGATGGAGGCGATCAACCGGCTCGATACCGGCACCCGGGTCGGCCCCGATCCGGCCACTTTCAGCGCCGGGCTGGCTTGATCCCCAGGTAGTCGGTCAGTTCGGCGGCCGCGGCCCGGCCCGCCCGGTTGGCGCCGATGGTGCTGGCCGAGGGTCCGTAGCCGATCAGGTGCACCCGCGGGTCGACCGCCACCTGGGTGGCGAGCCTGCCGGTCATCGTGATGCCGCCGCCGGGGCCGCGCAGCCGCAGCGGCGCCAGGTGGTCGAGCGCGCTGCGGAACCCGGTCGCCCACAGGATGACGTCGGCGTCCTGGAACCGTCCGTCGGCCCAGCGCACCCCGGTCGGCTCGATTCGTTCGAACATCGGCTGCCGCCGCAGCACGCCACGATCGCGCGCGGCGCGCAGGCGCTCGTCGAGCGGCAGGCCGGTCACCGAGACCACCGATCCGGGCGGGAGCCCGCGGCGCACCCGGTCCTCCACGATCGCGACGGCCGCGCGACCGTCCTCCTCGCGGAACGGCAGCGAACGGAACACCGGCTCGCTGCGGGTGACCCATGTGGTGGACGTCACCTGGGAGATCTCGTCGAGCAATTGCACCGCCGAGATGCCGCCGCCGACGATGACCACGTGTTTGCCCGCGAACTCGGCGGCGGTGCGGTAGTCGCGGGTGTGCAACTGCCGGCCGGTGAAGGTGTCCGCGCCCGGATAGACCGGGATGAACGGGTGCTCCCAGGTACCGGTGCCGTTGATCAATCCGCGCGTGCGCAGCGTCCCCGCGCCGTCGGTCTCGACGTGCAGCACCTCTCCGCGACCGGCGCAGGACTGCCCGTCGGCGGTCCGATCGCAGACCACGTCGACCGTCACCTGGCGGCGAACCCGCAGGTCGAAGCGCTTCTCGTAGAGCTCGTAGTAGTGCGGCACCGCGGTGGCCGCCGGCGCCGACTCCGAGCCGGGCGGCAGCGTCTCGGCGAAGGACATCCCCGGCAGATCGTGCACCCGGTTGACGGTCGTCAGCGTGAGCGAGGGCCACCGGAACTGCCAGGCCCCGCCCGGACCCGGCGCGTGGTCGACGATGAGGAAATCGCGTTCGGGGACCAACCCGAGGCGGCGCAGGTGGTAACCGGCGGAGAGACCGGACTGGCCGGCACCGATCACCAGGATGTCGAAGTCGGTCGCCACAGCCGCCGATGCTATCGCCTTACCGGGCGCCGACGGCTGCCTGTGGCAGAGTTATGGCATCCACGGTGTCGGTACTTCTGGGGAGGATGCATGCTCGGCGTGACCCGCGATGGTGATGTGATCACCATCGAAATGCAGCGCGAGGAACGGCGCAACGCACTCAGCGAAGAGCTGGTCGGACTGCTGCGCGAAGCGATGCTCGACGCGGTGGCACAGGGCGCCCGGGTCATCGTGCTGACCGGCCGCGGTCCGATCTTCAGCGCGGGCGCCGACCTGTCGGGCGTCTACTCCGAGTCTTTCCTCGGCGGCCTGCTCGACATGCTGCACACCATCGAATCCCTCCCGGTGCCGGTGATCTCGGCGATCAACGGCGGCGCGCTCGGCGCGGGCGTGCAGCTGGCCATCGCGTCGGACCTGCGGGTGATCGAGCCGGACGCGTTCATCGCGGTGCCCGCCGCCAAGCTGGGCATCTCGGTCGACCGCTGGACGGTCTCGCGGCTGGTCTCGCTGATCGGCGGCGGTCCGGCGCGCACCATCCTGCTCGCGGCCGACCCGGTCTCGGCCGCCGACGCCTACACCTTCGGCTTCGCCAACAAGCTCGGCACCCTCGCCGACGCGCAGGACTGGGCGAAGTCCATCGCCGCGCTCGCACCACTGTCGCTGCAGGCGATGAAACTGCTGCTCAACGACGATGGCACCCGTGATCCGGCCAGCGCGCAGCAGCGGGCCGCCCTGGAAGCCGCCTGGACCAGTGACGACGCCAAGGAGGGCCGATTGGCTCGGCAGGAGAAGCGCCCGGCGAAGTTCGTGGGCCGCTGATGCGGCTCGCACGCGTTGCGGGGTCGGTGGCGAGCACGCTCGGGCTCGCCTGGGTAGCGCGTGCGGTGTGGGGACTGCCCACCGCCCTCGGCGCGGGCCCCGCGGACATCGCACCGAGCGCACTGGGCAAGTCGTCGTATCGCGACGGCCGGTTCCACAACACCGAGCCGAGCAGCATGATGGCCGCCGGCGCGGCGCCGTCACTGCTGTGGTCGGGCCTGACCAAGAGCCGGGTCGGCAGGCCGTCGCGTCCGGTCCCGCTCGAGACGCCTGCCCCACCCGCCGAGGCCGCCCCGCTGGCGGTGACCTGGTACGGGCACGCGAGCGCGCTGATCGAACTCGACGGCTACCGCGTGCTGGCCGACCCGGTGTGGAGTGAGCGGGTCTCGCCGTCGCCGGTGATCGGCCCGGCCCGGCTGCATCCGGTCCCCGGTGAGTTGTCGGAGCTGCCCGCCGTCGACGCGGTGATCATCTCCCACGATCACTACGACCATCTGGACAAGGCCACCGTCGACGCCCTGGTCCACGAGCAGCTCGCGCCGTTCGTCGTGCCCACCGGTATCGGCGCGCACCTGCGTCACTGGGGCGTGCCCGAGTACCGGATCATCGAACTCGACTGGGGCGGCTCGGTCTCGCTCGGCCGCGACGACAACGACCGCGGCCTCACCGTCACCTGCGCCGAGGCCAGGCACTTCTCCGGCCGCGGGCTGGTCCGCAACACCACGCTGTGGGCGTCCTGGGCGCTGGCCGGACCCACCAAGCGGGTCTATTTCGGCGGCGACACCGGCTACACGAAGGCCTTCGCGCAGGCGGGCGCGGTCCTCGGCCCGTTCGATCTGACGCTGCTGCCGATCGGTGCCTACGACGAGCGCTGGACCGACGTGCACATGAATCCCGAGGAAGCGGTGCGCGCGCACGCCGACCTGTGCCTGGGCGACCCCGGCTACGGGCTGCTGGTCCCGATCCACTGGGCCACCTTCAACCTCGCCTTCCACGGATGGTCCGAGCCGGTGCACCGGCTGGTGTCCGCGGCGGCCGAAGCGGGTACCGCCACGGTGGTGCCCAAGCCGGGCCAGCGGGTGGTTCCGAATGACCTCCCACCGCGGGTTTCGTGGTGGGAGGATGTGGAGTGACAGCTTCTTACGGGAAAGGAACATCGGCAGATGAGTCTCGTGGATACCTTGAAGGGCTTGCTCGGTAAGGGCAAGGAAGCGGCCGCACAGAACGCCGACAAGATCAACGATGCGGTCGACAAGGCCGGCACCTTCATCGACGACAAGACCGGCGGCAAGTACAGCGACAAGATCGAGAAGGGCAAGGACGCGGCGAAGAAGGTCGTTCCGCCGCAGGCAGGCCCCGGCAGCACCGCAGGCGGCCCCGCCCCGACCGATCCGGGACCGCAGGCCTGATTCGGTGCGCGGGGGCCGGAGACTATCGGTCCCCGCCGCCGAACCGCGTCGATGGTCCGCCGGGAATTCCGGGGTCCGCCGGGTGAGCCGGCGATCGAGGTTGAGCTCAGCAACCTCGACAAAGTGCTGTACCCGGCGACCGGCACGACCAAAGGCGAGGTGATCGCCTACTATTCGGCGATCGCGGAGGCGATGCTGCCCCATGTCGCGGGGCGGCCGGTCACCCGCAAGCGGTGGCCCAACGGGGTGGATCATCCCGATTTCTTCGAGAAGAATCTGCCCGAGCACGCGCCGGCGTGGATTCAGCGCCGGGCGATCGAGCATTCCAGCCGGAAGGTGACCTACCCGCTGATCGACTCCGAAGCGGGGATGGCCTGGCTCGGCCAGCAGGCGGCCCTGGAAGTCCATGTGCCGCAGTGGCGTTTCGACGGCGACCAGCGCGGCCCCGCGACCAGGATCGTGTTCGACCTCGATCCTGGTCCCGGTGCGGGGCTGGCCGAATGCGCGCTGGTCGCGCTGGCGGTGCGCGACATGGTCGCCGATATCGGGATGCGGGCGTTCCCGGTGACCAGCGGCAGCAAGGGAATTCACGTCTACGTGCCGCTGGATCGGCCGGTGAGTTCGCGGGGCGCCTCCACCGTCGCCAAGCAGGTCGCTGCCAATCTCGAACAGCTGCACCCGGATCTGGTCACCGCGACGATGGCGAAGTCGGCTCGCCCTGGCAAGGTCTTCCTGGACTGGAGCCAGAACAACGCCGCCAAGACCACCATCGCCCCGTACTCGCTGCGCGGTCGCGCCGAGCCCAACGCCGCCGCGCCGCGGAGCTGGGCCGAGATCGAGGACGCGAAGTCCCTGCGCCAGTTGCGCTTCGACGAGGTCCTCGTGCGCTGGCAGGCCGAGGGCGACCTGCTGACCGATCTCGACCCGCCGCTGCCCAGCCGACCCGACGCGCTCACCCGATACCGCAGCATGCGCGACCCCGAGCGCACTCCCGAGCCGGTGCCCGCCGCGGCGCCGGAGCCGGGCCCCGGCGATCGCTTCGTCGTCCAGGAACACCACGCGCGTCGGCTGCACTACGACGTCCGGCTCGAACGTGACGGCGTGCTCGCGTCGTGGGCGGTGCCCAAGGGCCCGCCGACCGAACCGAAACACAATCGGCTCGCCGTGCGCACCGAGGACCATCCGCTCGAATACCTGCATTTCCACGGCACCATCCCCAAGGGCGAGTACGGCGCGGGCGAGATGACCATCTGGGACTCCGGCACCTACCGCACCGAGAAGTGGCGCGACGACGAAGTGATCGTGGAACTCGTCGGTGACCGCCTGCGGGGCCGCTACGCCTTCATCCGCACCAACGGCGACCAGTGGCTGATGCACTTCATGCGCGACCAGACCCCGCGAGTCCCGGTGGACGACAGCGCGACCGGTGACCTCCCGCGCGGTCTGTCGCCGATGCTCGCCACCGCGGGCGAGGTGGAGGCGCTGAACGCGGGGGACTGGGCCTTCGAGACCAAGTGGGACGGCTTCCGGGTGATCGTCGAGATCGACGACGGCACGGTCACCGTCCGCAGCCGCGCGGGCAACACCGTCACCGCCCGCTACCCCCGGTTCGCCGCGCTCGGCGGCGAGCTGGCCGGGCACCGGGTGGTCCTCGACGGTGAGGCCGTGGTCCTCGACGCGAAGGGGCTGTCGGATATCTCCGCACTGCAAGCGGATTCGGCGCTGGCGGTGTTCGTCGCCTTCGATGTGCTCTTTCTCGACGGCACCTCGTTGCTGCGCAAGAAGTACAGCGATCGGCGCGCCGTGCTCGAGGCGCTGGGCAGACTGGCGCCGTCGATGAATGTCTCCGCGCTGCTGGCGGGCTCGGGGGCCGAAACGATGCGGGCCAGCCGGGAACAGGGGCAGGAGGGGGTGGTCGCCAAGCGGGTCGACTCGATGTATCAGCCGGGTAAGCGCACCCAGACCTGGCTCAAGCAACGCAATTGGCGCAGTAGGGAAGTCGTCGTCGGCGGCTGGCGGCGCAGCGACAAACGTGAGTTCAAATCACTGCTGCTCGGGATCCCGCACGAGAAGGGGCTGGTGTACATCGGTCGCGTCGGCACCGGCTTCGGCGTCGAGCAGTCCCGGCGCATCGCGGGGGAACTGCGGCGGCTGCACCGCGCGAGCTCGCCGTTCGTCAACGAGATGACCGCCGAGGAATGCCACGACGCCGAGTGGGTCACGCCCGAGCTCACCGGCACCGTCCGTTTCCAGTCCTGGACCGACACCGGCAGGCTGTGGCATCCGATCTGGGACGGGGTGACGAGTTCACCGAGCTGACCTGCCGCGAAAGCTGTGGTGTTGCTAGGGTGATCGCGTTGGACCGGTTCGAATCAGCGAGGAGTGCACGGTGGATTTCAAGAACCTGGCGGGCAAGGCGATGGATCTGGCTGCCCAGCATGCGGACAAGGTCGACGGGGTCATCGAGAAGGCCGGTGACGTGGTCGACGAGAAGACCGGCGGGAAGTTCTCCGGCCAGGTCGATTCCGCCCAGGAAGCGGCCAAGAACGCCATCCGGGACTGAATTCTCGGCGGCCGGCGCGGCGGGTTTTCGGTGTCGTCGGCGGCTGGCGCCGCGGGTCACGAGGCCGAAACCGTGGTGGTTCGGTGTGTGCTGTCGGGTTGCCGGTCAGGGGGTTGCGGTCATCAGGCCGGTGATGGTCGCGACGTCGGTGACCAGCGCGTTTCCCTGGAAGGTGAACTCGTCGTAGGCCCTGTCCATGGCTTCCTTATCGCGGCCGCCGCAGGCGTCGCCGATGACCACCGGGATGAAGCCGAGGTCGGTGGAATGCGCGACGGTGGGCGCGATTCCGATCTCGAGCGCGACGCCGGCGATGGCGTAGGCGCCGATCTTCAGATCGCGCAGGAGCGCGGCCAGCGGGGTGCCCTCGAAGGCCGACATCGTCATCTTGTCCAGGACCAGCTCGTCCTCGCGGGGCACCAGTTCCGGCACCAGTTCGAAGCCGGGGGTGTCGCGCTGGAGGATGAACTGCACGTCATCGATGGATTCCGCGTGCTGCCAGCCCATCAGCAGGCGCATCGCGTAGACGCCGGAGAGGCGGCGCGGCGGGAAGAAGTGCCGCAGGAAGATCACCGGATAGCCCGCGCTGCGGGCGGCTTCGACCACGCGTACCACCCGGTCGACGACTTCCTGGCCGTCGGGCAGCTGGCCGAGCACGCCGACCTGCATGTCGTAGACGATCAGCGCCATCCGGTCGGGCGCGCACAGATCGCCGAGGGTGTCGGGAATGTCGAGTCCGTTGCCTTGTCGCACCGACGCCAGTGTAGGCGTCGGTGCGACCGGCAATACGGCTGTTGCGCAGACTATTTGGTCTGCTGAGCCCACTGCGTGGTACCCGGCGGCGCCAGCAGCGTGTTGATCAGATCGAAGCCCNGTCTGCTGAGCCCACTGCGTGGTACCCGGCGGCGCCAGCAGCGTGTTGATCAGATCGAAGCCCGCGATGGCCAGCGTGGGTCCGCCGACGACCAGGGTGCCGATGATGCCGCCGATGGTCGCGCCGGTGACGAAGCCGGGGATCGCGCCGATGCCACCCGCCGCCGCACCGACCACCAGGCCGATGACCGCGCCGATGGCCATGCCGACGAAACTGCCGATGGCGGTGGCCAAGCCGAAGGTGGAGGCGAAGTTCGCCTGTGCCGCGTAGTTCTCGGCGGGCGAGGCGACCGGGGTCAGGTTGGGCTTGGCCGCCGCGACGTCCTTGACGGCGGTCAGCTCGAGTACCCGGTTGTCCTCGCGGAGGGCGTGCGGCAGCGGGTATTCCAGGCTGCCGTCACGGACCGAGAGCGGCAGCGAGACCAGGGTCGCGCCCGCTTCGTCGCGGACGTGGACGGTGCCGCCGTCGATGGCGAAGGTGCCGTGGGTGAGGGTGGTGACGACCTTGTTGCCGACCAGGTCGGTGCGGTACTCGACGTCCGGGGTAACCGGATCCGCCCCTGCCACGCCGGTGCCGACGAGCGCTACCGCGAGGACCGGAATGGCCGCGGCGGCGAGCTTGCGGATGATCATGTGAACGTTCCCATCTGGTTCATCAGGTGACGTGCCCAAACGAAATGCGCCGAGATCATGGCTCCCCCGAGAAAGCTAGAGACGGCGCGAATAGCGGTCCAGCTCGATGTCGAGATGAACCATAGCCTGCCCGAGGGTAGCTGGACAGTGAATTCAGGTTTTAAACCTCAAACCTTTCATAGTTATTCGCTATCGCGAACCGTGCTCGGCCCCTACCCGATGATGTTGATCGCGCGCGCGACGATCGTGGTGCCGATGACCACGGAAATGGCGGATTGCGCCATCATCAGCACCTTGCACCAGCGGGAGAGCGGGAGCACGTCGGCCGGTGCGAACGAGGCCGCGTTGGTGAAGGCCAGGTAGAGGTAGTCGAGGTATTCCGGCCGCCAGTCCGTGCCCGCGAGCCGCGCGTCCTGCATCTGCGGAAACAAGAAGTCGGGTAGAGGTTCGCGGCCGTTGGCGCGCGCGGCGGGACCGCCCCGGTCGAACTCCCAGTAGAGCAGAGAGAAGGCGATGATGTTGGTCGCCCAGATCATCGCCCCGCTACCGAGCAGCGTCCCGGCCCCGCGTTCGTCCGCGCCGGTGACGATGGTCTGTACCAGGCGCAGCGCCGACACCGTGGTCGCGAAGCTGATCAGGCCGGACAGCAGCAGGCTGAGCCTGCGGATCCAGGGTTCCTCACGGTCCATCCGGCTCGGGTTGGCGATCAACAGCACCGCCATCACACCCAGTTCGAGCATCGGCAGCAACCACACCGGCGTGGGCAGGAGCTCGTTCGGGAGCAGCGCCTGGACCACCACGATCGTCAGGATCGCCGCGGTGGCGGCCAAGCGCGATTCGCCTTCGGTGGGCTCTCGCCAGGCGGGTACCGCGTGCTCGCTGTCGGTCACGTCAGCCAGTATCGCCCGCCCGGCATCCCGCCCGGCGGAGGATGCCCGGCGGGGGATTCAGAGGGCGATGCTCAGGGCGATCGCGCCCACACAGACCGCGACGACGACGCCGAGCGCGACCGCGTCGCGGCGAGTCGGGGCGCTGGGGTGCGCGGTGAGCATGCCGGTGCCGCCGCGCGCGGTGATCGCCTCGCCGAGTTCGCCCGCGCGACGGGTGGATACGGCCATGCACGCGGTGAGGATGTCGATGAGCGGGTTGGCGTCGGCGGCGCGGTGCAGCAGGTTCTCCTTCGGGCGCAGTTTGCGCGCCGCGCGCAGCACCCGGATCTCGTCGAGCAGCAGCGGCAGCCCGCGCAGCGTCAGCGCGACGACCACCGCCCACTCGTCCACCGGCATCCGCAACTTGCGCAGCGGCGCACCGAGTTTCGCCAGCGCGGGCGCCACCTCGCCCATCGGGGTGGTGTACGCGATCAGGAACGACGCGGCCACCAGCACCATGCCGAAGACGAAGACCTGCGCGTACCCGAGCACCGCCTTCATCCCGATCGGGGCATTGATCAAACCGCCGAGCAGCACCAATCCCCAGAACCACCAGGGCAATCGGGGCAGCGCGCCCAGCGGCAGCCGGGCCACCACCCAGATCAGCACCAGGAACGCGATGATCACGCCGAGCACCGGCCAGGTCGGCAGGAACATCAGCAGCAGGCTGATCAGGAAGGCGGCGATCATCTTGGTGCCTGCCCACAACCGGTGCACGACACTGTCGACGGGGACCTCGCGCAGCAGCACGGTGCTCATCGGACGACTCCGCTTCCCGGTTCGTTGTGCGGTGGATTGTCCAGTCGCCAGACGGTTTCCGGGCGTCCCGGCAGCAGCGGCGCGGGCTGCGCGCCGACCGGTCGTCGCGCGCCCGCGGTTTCGACCACCACGCCCGCGTCCAGGTGGACGGTCCGGTCGCACACCGCGGTCACATCGGCCACGTCGTGCGAGATGACGATCAGGGTCTGCCCCGCGTCACGCAGCCGGGCGAGCAGTTCCACGATCTCGGCGCGGCCCTGCGGGTCGAGTCCGGCCAGCGGCTCGTCCAGCACCACCACCTGGGGATGGCTGGCGACCATGGCCGCGAGCACCACCCGCTTGGCCTGCCCGCCGCTGAGCTCCTCGACCGAGCGGGCGGCGAGGCGGCGGTCCAGGCCCACGGCGTCCAGCGCCCGGCCGACCGCGCCGGAGCCGGTCGCCCGGCCGCCCCAGTCGGCGATCTCCGCGCCGACGGTCTGCTTCTGCAGTTGCAGCCGGGAGTGCTGGAAGGCCAGCGCGACCCGGCCGATCTGCTGGTCGACCGGATCGCCACGCAACTCGCAACGGCCCGAGCTCGGCGCGATGAGGCCGGCGATGATCCAGGCCAGCGTCGACTTGCCGGACCCGTTGCCGCCGACGATCAGCAGTGCCTCGCCCTGCCGCACCGACAGGTCGACGCCGTGCAGCGCGGGGGCCTCCCACGGGGTGCCGCGGTTGTAGGTGTGGCGCACGTCGGTCAGTTCGAGGATGGTCGCGCCCATCGGGCCGCGGCGCTGATCGCGGGCGGGCTGCGGCCAGCGGGCGAGGTGGTCGACCATGCGCCCGTCGGCCAGGTGGATCACCCGGTCGGCGGCGCTCGCGTCGGCCTCGTGGTGAGTCACCAGGACGACGGCGGTGCCGTGCCTGCGCGGCAGCTCGGCCAGCAGCGCGACCAGGTCGCGGCGGCCGTCGGGGTCGATCATCGAGGTCGCCTCGTCGGCGATGAGCAGCGCGGGGCGCCGGG
>NZ_JBCGFB010000134.1:0-15476 GCF_038752175.1 Nocardia sp. No.11
GAGATCGCGCGCGAGCTCGAGCAGGTCGTGGCCGCCGCCGCGGCCCGGCGCGACGAGCTGGTCCGGCGTCGCGGCGAATGCGCCGCCGCGCTCGAACAGGTGAAGGAGCGGTCGCGGGCGCTGACCACCCAGCTGGCCCAGCTCACCGACGCCGTGCACCGCGACGAGGTCGCCAAGGCCCAGGCGGCCCTGCGCATCGAACAGCTCGAGACGACCATCTCCGAGCAGTTCGGCATCGCGCTGGCCGATCTCGTGGCCGAGTACGGACCCGATGTCGCGCTGCCGCCCTCGGCGCTGGAATTGCAGGAGTACGAGGCCGCCAAGGAGCGGGGCGAGCAGGTCAGCGCGCCGCAGCCGATGCCCTACGATCGGGCCACCCAGGAGCGCCGCGCCAAACGCGCCGAGAAGGACCTCAGCACCCTGGGCAAGGTGAACCCGCTGGCACTGGAGGAGTTCGCGGCGCTCGAGGAGCGCTACACCTTCCTCGCCACTCAGCTCGAGGACGTCAAGAACGCGCGCAAGGACCTGCTCGACGTGGTCGCCGAGGTCGACGCGCGCATCCTGCAGGTGTTCACCGAGGCCTACGCCGACGTGGAGCGGGAGTTCGTCGGCGTCTTCGCCAAGCTGTTCCCCGGCGGCGAGGGCAGGCTGGTGCTCACCGACCCCTCCGACATGCTCACCACCGGCATCGAGGTGGAGGCCAGGCCGCCGGGCAAGAAGGTCAAGCGCCTGTCGCTGCTCTCCGGCGGCGAGAAGTCGCTGACGGCGGTCGCGTTGCTGGTCAGCATCTTCCGGGCCAGGCCGTCGCCGTTCTATGTGATGGACGAGGTCGAGGCGGCGCTCGACGACACCAATCTGCGCAGGCTCATCGGCCTGTTCGAGCAGTTGCGGGAGAAGAGCCAGCTGATCGTCATCACCCATCAGAAGCCGACCATGGAGATCGCCGACGCGCTCTACGGCGTCAGCATGCGCGGTGACGGCATCACCCAGGTGATCTCGCAACGGTTGAACCGCGCCGAGGTGACCGATACCGATCCGGTGGGCGCGTCGGCGTAGCTGTCCCACTGTCCGGGATGGTGAAATGGCAACACATTTCACCGATGGTGGCCGCTGTTAGCGTGCGACGGATGAAACGTGTTACAGCATCGCTGGTCGCCGGTATCGCGGCCGCGCTCCTCGCCCCACTGCCCGTGGCCGGCGCCGACACCGGTTCGTCGTCGCTGTCCGGCGGCGGCTCGTCGTCGTTGTCGGGCAACAAGTCCGAGCTGCCGCCGTACGCGCAGTGGATCGGCGAGATCACGCCCGTCGTGGCCGAGGCGAAGACCTATCTCGCCGGCCGGCTGCCCGGCGCGACCAAACCCGCGATCGTCTTCGACATCGACAACACGACGCTCGAGACCTCCTACAACACGGGGCTGATCATCCCGGCGATCCAGCCGGTGCTCGGCCTGGCCACCTGGGCGAAGCAGAACGGCGCCGCGATCATCTTCGTCACCGGTAGGCCCGCGCTGGTCAACGCCTATTCGCAGGCGAACCTGAGCTCGGTGGGCTACCCGGTCGACGGGCTGTACGGCAGCGCGCCGACCACGCTGTCGGCGGGCAATGCCGGACTGGCCGAGTACAAGACCGCGAGCAGGGCCGATATCGAGAGCAGGGGCTACACGATCGTCGCCAATATCGGCAACAGCCCGTCGGACCTGTCCGGTGGGCACGCCGAGCGCACCTTCAAGTTCCCGGATTACAACGGCGCGCTGAACTGATCCGCGCGCGACGGCGCCGGGGAGGCCGGCATTCGCTCGGCGCCGTGGCGGAGCTTCTCACGGTGCGACCGGAGTCGAGTCGCGGGGGGCGATCGCGACGAGGATCGCCGCGACCCCGATGGCGAGTGCCGCGATCGTGGCGGTCGCGGTCCAGCCGAACCACTCGACCGCGGCCGCGCCGAAGGCGGTGCCGAGGCTGCCGCCCACGAAATACACCATCATGTACGCGCTGTTGAAGCGCGCGGGCGAGGCCGGGTCGATGGCGAGCACGGTGCTCTGATTCGCGACCTGGGCGGCGAAGAGGCCGGCGTCGAACAGCGCGAGGCAGACCAGCGTCACCACGGTGCCGGTCAGGCTGGTGCCCAGGACGATCGCGGCGACACCGGCCAGGGCGAGACCGATCAGCAGAACCCGCCGGGGGCCGACGCGGTCGGTCCATCCGCCCGCGATCCGCGTCGCCGCGATGCCCGACAGCCCTGCCAGGGCGTACAGGCCGATCTGTTCCGCCGAATACGAGAACGGCGGCTCGGACAGCGCGACCGCGAGTCCGCTCCACACCGCGCAGAACGCGAAGAACCACAGCGCGCCGCGGATCGACGCGGTCCGCAGTGTGTCGTCGCGTGCCATCAGGCGGGGGAGGGAACGCAGCGTCCGGAGGTAGCCGCGATCGCTGGTGCCCCGCTCGGTCGGCAGCACGGCCAGGCAGCCGAGCGCGACGCACCCGCAGGCGGCCGCGAACGTCAGTTGCATCGCACGCCAGCCGATCTCGTCGGCGAGCCACCCGCCGACGATGCGCCCGGCCAGGATGCCTGCCGAGATCCCCGCGGTCACGATGCCGAGGATCGTCGCGCGCCGATCCGGTGACGCGAGCCGTCCCGCCACCGAACTGAGCGCGGCGCCCACCGCCGAACACGCCCCGACCACGCCGATCACCACGCCCAGCTGCCACGGTCGGCCGACCGTCGCGCTCATCGCCAATGCCGCGGCGAGCACCGCGAACTGGACCGCGAGCAGCCGCGCGGGCGAGAACCGGTCGACCAGCGGGACCAGCAGCCCGAGCCCGACCAGATACCCGACCGGCCCGCACGCCAGCGCGGTCCCCACGACCGCGATTCCCGCGCCCACCGAGTCCGCGACATCCGCGATCGCGGGTTGCAGCGGATACAGCGCCGAGGTCCCCAGCGCGGCAGCCGATGACATGAACAACACGACAGAGCCACGCAGCGGAGTTCTCGGCCTCGTGGCGACAGGTTCAGCATGCACAACGACCGACGGTAGGAAGCCGCCGAACCGGTCGCTGGCGGGATAACGACGTCACCGTCACGACCCGCCGACCAGGTGTGGTGATGCGGCGAGACCCGACAGACCACCCTCCACTGCGCCGCATCGCCCGAGCGTGCCGGAGCCTGAACCGTGCGCAGAGAGCCCGCTCGAGCCACCGGGAGCCGCGCGGTATCGGCCTGCAACCGCCCGGCGTGACAAGGCTCGGCGGGCCTGGTCAGGTGACCGGCACCCTGGCCGGAATCCGCGCTGTGCTGCCGGGGCTACGCCGCGTGGCTGCGCGCTGTTGCCTGGTCGCACGGCTGCGGCGGGCGACGCGGTGGTCAGGCGGTCGGGGCGGGCTCGTCGAGCTCGGCCGATATTTTCGCCGCTCCGCCCGTGGCCAGCCATTCCCGCAGGGTTGTGAGGCCCGGGTACAGCGCGCGCAGGGCGGGGAGGTCGGCGTGCCAGCCGCCGGTTTCGCGGATCAATCGCCAGGTGTTGCCCAGTTGGGGGCCGATCGCCTCGGCCTCGGATTCGTCGATCTCGCGGTAGTGGATCGCCCGGCCGGTGGCCTCGGCGATGGCCGCGGCGGCCGCGACCGGGGTGATCGCCTCGCTCGCCAGCTCCAGGGTCCGGCCGTGCCAGTCGGCCGGAGCGGCGAAGGCCAGCGCGGCGAAGGCGGCGATGTCGGCCAGGGCGACCATCTGGAGCGGCTGATCGGCGGGGAACAGGTGGCGGTGTTCCCCGCCCGCCCTGATGCCGTCGACCGGCGATCCCCGCAGGAGGTAGTTCTCCATGAACCGCACCGGGCGCAGCACGGTGTAGCGCAGGCCGGACGCGGCGACCGCGTCCTCGATCCGGCGTTTGCCCTCCTGGCCCCACGAGTCGGCCGAGCCGAGCGCGGCCACGCCGGTGAACACGATCTGGTCGGTGCCCGCGGCGCGCGCGGCATCGACCATGGCGACACCACGGCGGCCCTCATCGCCCGCGTTCCAGCCGCTCGGGCCGTAATCGACTGGGGGAACGAGGAATACGGCCCGGACCCCGGTGGCGGCTGCCCGCAGCGAGGTGGGATCGTCGAAATCGCCGATCGCCAGCTCGGCGCCGGCCTCGGCCAGGGCGCGGGCCGCCGGCGCGGCGGGATCGCGGACGAGGGCGCGGACCGGGTGTCCGTCGGCCAGCAGTTTCCCGGCGGTGGCGCCGCCCTGCTTGCCGGTCGCGCCGGTGATCAGAACGGGCAGTGCTGAAGTCATTGCGGATGAGCTCCGTTTCGTTCCCTATAATCGGGTCGGTCGACCCGTATTCCGGACGGTACGGGCCGGTCGACCCGGTTGACCAGGTGTGGTGCAGGGAAGGCGTAACGAAATGTCCGTCGACAACGGCGCGGAACCGGCCATCCGGGCCGACGCCCGGCGTAACCGGGCCCTCGTGCTGGCCGCCGCGCAGCGTGCGCTCGCCGAACGCGGCACCACCGTCTCGCTGGCGGAGGTCGCCCGCCGGGCCGGCGTCGGCGCGGGCACCGTTCACCGGCACTTCCCGACCAAGACCGATCTCCTCGAGGCGGTGATGCAGCAGCGGGTCGACCGGCTCGCCGCGCTGGCCGCCGAGCACCTGGCCGATCCCGACCCCGGCGCGGCCTTCTTCGCGCTGTGCACCCATGTCATTGTGACGACGCCGGGCAACAAGGACCTCTGTGACCTGGTGCAATCCGACGACGGCTGGCCACGAGCCCTGCTTCGCGGCGCGGGTAACCGCTTCCATCGGGCGCTGGGCGCCCTGCTCGCCGCCGCCCAGCGGCAGGGCACCGTTCGCGCCGATGTCGGCGTCGCCGACGTGCTCGACATCTTCACCGGCTGCGTGGCGATCCAACGGCATCGGCGCGCGGGCGAGCCGCTCGCGCCCGCTGTCGTGCTCGTCCTCGACGCCCTGCGCGCCCGCCCGGCGGGCGTCACGGAACCGGCGCCGTCAGGCCGTGACGAAACGCGTCCGGGTGACGAAACTCCGCGCTGTCCCGTGTGCGCCGCACCGGTGCGCCGATCGGCCACCGGCAGGCCCGCCCGCTACTGCTCGGCAGCCTGCCGGCAGAAAGCGCACCGCAGGCGCCACCCCGTGCCTACAGCAGATCGCTGACGTCGTCCGGCACGTCCACGGCGTATTTGCGGAGGATGTCCATGGAGATGACCTCCAGGGCGTTCTCGTGCGTCGCGGCCAGCACCACCGGTGCGGCGACGCCGTCCTCGTGCGCGTGCAACCAGCGCACCGCCACCACACACCAGCGGTCGCCCGGCTGCAGGCCGGGGAAGTTGTTCTCCGGACGCGGAGTGCTGAGGTCGTTGCCGATGGATGCCTGATGCTCCAGGAATTCCGCCGTCACGACCGTGCACACGGTGTGGCTGCCGAGATCCTCCGGACCGGTGCTGCAGCAGCCGTCCCGGTAGAAGCCCGTGAGAGGATCGGTGCCGCACTCTTCCAGCGGCCCCCCAAGCACGTTTCGATCGGTCACGTCGCCGATCCTATGGGGCGAGCGCCAGAAGTTCCGCAGGACAACGAATCTGTAGTGTTTCCCCGGCGTGCCGATGCGCTCCGTCCCTCGTCACCGACCCGCCGCGCCGACGCCGCCGACGTGCCGCGATCCGCCTCCCGAATAGACTCTGCCGGGTGAGTTCGCAAGCGTGGATCCTGATCGCCGCGATCGCCGCCGTGCTGTTGGTGGCGCTCGTCGCGGGTTTCGTCCTGTACAAGCGGCGCCAGATCTCCCTGGCACCGCCCGAGCCGGACAAGGAGTTGACGGACCGGTCCGGTGGGTACACCGCGTCCGGCGGATTCAGTTTCAGTCAGGGTGGGTCGGCGCCCACGCTGCCACGACCCGAACCGGTGGGGGAGCGCACCGACGACGAGGGGCAGCCGCACGTCGGCGACGACGCCGCCGTCCCGCGCGACGCCCCCCGCCGCGGCATCACCGACGTCCCGCTGCCCGAGGCCGATGTCCAGGCCGCCGAGACCGTGGTCGTCCCGGACGACCTGAGCTCCCTGGACACCACCGCGACCGAGACCGCGCCCACCGAGACCGCGCCCACCGACACCCTCCCCGTCGAGACGGCACCGGCCGAGACCGAACCCACCCCGGCCGAGACCGTGCCCGCCGAACCTGTCGCCGAGGCCCCCGCCCCGACCGCGCCCGCCGAGGTCGACGCGGTCGCCGCCGCGATCGAGGAGATCGACCCCACCTCCGGCCGGCTCGAGCGCCTGCGCGGCAGGCTGTCCCGTTCGCAGAACGCGGTCGGCAAGAGCCTGCTCGGTCTGCTCGGCGGTGGTGACCTCGACGAGGACTCGTGGGAGGAGGTCGAGGACACCCTGGTGCTGGCCGATATCGGCACCGCGAGCACCGCGAAGATCGTCGAGCGCCTGCGCGAGGAGATGGCCGCGCGCAGCGTGCGCACACCGGAGCAGGCCCGCGCCGCCCTGCGTGACGTGCTGATCGAGGCGCTGCGCCCCGAGCTGGACCGGTCCATCCACGCGTTGCCGCACGCCGACCATCCGGCGATCCTGCTGGTCGTCGGCGTCAACGGCACCGGCAAGACCACCACCACCGGCAAACTGGCCCGGGTGCTCGTCGCCGACGGCCGCCGGGTGCTGCTCGGCGCCGCCGACACCTTCCGCGCCGCCGCCGCCGATCAGCTACAGACCTGGGGCGAGCGGGTCGGCGCCGAGACCGTGCGTGGCAAGGAAGCCGCCGACCCGGCCGCCGTCGCCTTCGACGCGGTCACCGCCGGCATCGATCGCGGGGTCGACGCGGTCCTGATCGATACCGCGGGTCGCTTGCACACCAAGACCGGCCTGATGGACGAGCTGGGCAAGGTCAAGCGCGTCGTGGAGAAGAAGGCCGAGGTCGACGAGGTCCTGCTGGTGCTCGACTCGACCGTCGGCCAGAACGGCCTGATGCAGGCGCGGGTCTTCGCCGATGTCGTCGACATCACCGGCGTCGTGCTGACCAAGCTGGACGGCACCGCCAAGGGCGGCATCGTGTTCCAGGTGCAGCACGAGCTGGGCGTGCCGGTGAAGCTCGTCGGTCTGGGCGAGGGCGCCGACGATCTGGCGCCGTTCGAGCCCGGTGCCTTCGTCGACGCCCTGCTCGGCGGCGCCGCGTAGTCAGCCGGCGATGCCCGCCCGATCCAGCGATCGGGCGGGCATCGCTGTTTTCCAGGGGAAACGCCGTGCCCGCCTCCCCGCGCGAACGCCGGGCGAACCGCACACTCGTACCGGTCTCACCGTGAGGCGACAAGTGGTGGCCAACCGCACGAAACGTGGAAGCAACACAACCGCGCTATCCGTTCACTCAGGTGAAACACCACAGCTCAACGGATGAAACACCGAGTGGCGACCCTTCTGTACAGGTCCTTTTGCCGTCATCGGCAGGGCCCGAGATGAGGAGGAACACAAGGTGGCATTTCCCGTAATCGGCGCACCCGATGCCGGTGACACTGCATGGTTGCTGACCGCGTCAGCACTCGTGCTGCTGATGACGCCGGGCTTGGCGTTTTTCTACGGCGGTATGGTCCGTGGCAAGAACGTGCTGAACATGATCATGATGAGCATCTCCGCGATGGGTCTGGTGACCATCCTGTGGTGTCTCTACGGCTTCTCAGTGGCATTCGGCGAAGACAAGGGCAACTTCTTCGGTGACCCGCTCCAGTACTTCGGCCTGAAGGGCGTGTTCGGCGGCCAGTACCTGGCCACCACCGACCCGGCGACGCCGGCGGGGATCCCGCTCGCGGGCACCATCCCGCTGTCGGTCTTCGTCGCCTTCCAGCTCATGTTCGCGATCATCACGGTCGCCCTCATCTCGGGTGCGGTCGCCGACCGCCTGAAGTTCGGTTCGTGGCTCGTCTTTGCCGGAATTTGGGCCACCATCGTCTACTTCCCCGTCGCGCACTGGGTCTTCGCCTTCGACGGCATCACCGCCGAGAACGGCGGCTGGATCGCGACCAACCTCAAGGCGATCGACTTCGCCGGTGGTACCGCGGTGCACATCAACGCCGGTGCGGCCGGTCTGGTCCTGTGCCTGATCCTCGGTAAGCGCAAGGGCTGGCCGAAGTCCCCGTTCCGTCCGCACAACCTGCCGTTCGTCATGCTCGGCGCCGGTCTGCTGTGGTTCGGCTGGTACGGCTTCAACGCGGGTTCGGCGGTCGGCTCCAACGGTATCGCCGGTGCCACCTTCCTCACCACCACCATCGCCACCGCGGCCGCGATGCTCGCCTGGCTGCTGGTGGAGAAGATCCGTGACGGTCACCCGACCTCCCTCGGCGCGGCCTCGGGCATCGTCGCCGGTCTGGTCGCGATCACCCCGGCCTGTTCCTCGGTGAACGTCGTCGGCGCGCTGGCCATCGGTGTCGTCTCCGGCGCGCTGTGCGCCCTGGCCGTCGGCCTGAAGTTCCGCTTCGGCTTCGACGACTCGCTCGACGTCGTCGGCGTCCACCTGGTCGGTGGTCTGGTCGGCACCCTGATGGTCGGCCTGGTCGCCACGGCCGAAGCTCCCGCAGCTGTCGAGGGTCTGTTCTACGGTGGTGGAGTCGAGCAGTTGAAGCTGCAGGCTGTCGGTGCCTTCACCGTCCTGGCCTACTCGCTGGTCGTGACGGCCGTGATCGCGTACGCGATCAAGTTCACCATCGGCCTGCGCGCGAGCGAGGAGTCCGAGGCGGCGGGCCTGGACGAGTCCGAGCACGCGGAAACCGCTTACGATTTCGCTGCTGTGGGTGGCACGGCACGCTCGCTCGTCAAGGAGGCATGACGAACATGAAACTGGTTACGGCAATCGTCAAACCGTTCACGCTCGAAGACGTGAAGACCGGGCTGGAGCAGGCAGGCGTGCTCGGCATGACCGTCAGCGAAGTCCAGGGATACGGCCGGCAGAAGGGCCACACCGAGGTCTACCGCGGTGCGGAGTACTCGGTGGACTTCGTTCCGAAGGTTCGTGTCGAGGTCGTCGTCGACGACGCGTCGGTCGAGAAGGTCGTCGAGGTGATCGTCGAGGCCTCGCGCACCGGGAAGATCGGTGACGGCAAGGTGTGGGTGACCCCGGTGGACACCATCATCCGGGTCCGCACCGGCGAACGCGGAAGCGACGCTCTGTAATTCGGTAGCGACGCACGGTTGTAAACGATCGAGCGGCGGGCCCCCTCCCACCGGTACGACCCGGTCGGGGCGGGGCCGCCCGCATGAATGGCGGTGGGACTGTGGCACAACAGAACGGCGGTATTCAGAACAACGGGGCGGCCGACCTGGTCAAGGCCAGAGCACAGCTGCTCGACGGGGCGGGGCCCCGAAATCCCCGGCTCGATCCGGAATCGCTGCGCGCGGCCCTGGTCGACCTGTTCGAACTGTGGCTCACCAGCAAGGGCAACGAACTGGGCATCACCGCCGACAGCGGCCTGGCCGTCGTCGCGGTCGGCGGCCTCGGCCGTCGCGAGATGCTGCCGTTCTCCGATCTGGATCTGGTGCTGCTGCACGACGACGTCGACCCGGCCGTGGTGTCGGAGGTCGCCGATCAGCTCTGGTATCCGCTGTGGGACGCCCACATCAAGCTCGATCACAGTGTCCGCACCGTGCCGCAGGCGCTGCGGGTGGCCGCCGACGACATGGTCGCCGCGCTCGGCCTGCTCGAGGCCCGCCACATCGTCGGTGACGAGGACCTGTCCAATCTGCTCATCGGCGGAGTGCGCCGGGAGTGGCGGACCGGCATCCGGTCCCGCTTCGACGAACTGATCGCCCCGACCACCGGGCGGGGGCAGCGCAGCGGCGAGATCGCCCACCGCGCCGAGCCCGACCTCAAGAACGGCCGGGGCGGCCTGCGCGATATCCAGCTGCTCGACGCGCTCGCCATCGCCCAGCTGACCGACGCCATGCCGGGGCTGGGCCCCGAGGTCCCCGGCGGCGGCCTGAAGCAGGCCCATCGCAGGCTGCTCGACGTGCGCACCGAACTGCACCGCGTCGCCGGTCGCGCCCGCGACCAGCTGCGCGCCCAGGATGCCGACGAGATCGGCGCCGCGCTACGCATCGGTGATCGGTTCGATCTGGCCCGCACGCTGAGCGATTCGGCCCGCACGGTGAGCTACTCGACCGATGTCGGCCTGCGCACCGCGGCCAACGCGCTGCCGCGCCGCGGCCTGGCCAGGCTGCGCCGGATGCCGGTGCGCCGACCACTCGATGAGGGGGTGGTCGAGCATTCCGGCGAGGTGGTGCTGGCCAGGGACGCGCGGCCACAGCGCGATCCCGGCCTGATCCTGCGGGTCGCCGCCGCCTCGGCGCAGACCGGGCTGCCGATGTCGGCGACCACGCTCAACCGGCTCTCCGAGGACGCGCCGGAACTGCGCGAGCCGTGGCCCAAGGACGCGCTCAACGACCTGCTGGTCCTGCTCGGCGCCGGCCGCGGCAGCATCGACGCGGTCGAGGCGCTGGATCGAACCGGCCTGTGGGGCAGGCTGTTCCCCGAGTGGGGCGCGGTCCGTGACCTGCCGCCGCGCGACGCCCTGCACACCTGGACCGTCGACCGGCACCTGATGGAGACCGTCGCCTACGCGGGCGCGCTCAGCACCAGGGTGGCCCGGCCGGATCTGCTCGCGCTCGGCGCGCTGCTGCACGACATCGGCAAGGGCCGGGCGGGCGATCACAGCGTCGTCGGCGCCGAACTGGCCACCCACATCGGCCGCAGGCTCGGCCTGTGGCCCTCGGACGTGCGCACGCTCAGCGCGATCGTGCGCCACCATCTGCTGCTGCCCGACACCGCGACCCGGCGTGACCTGGCCGATCCGGAGACCGTCCGGTTCGTCGCCGACGCGCTCGGCGGTGACGTCGGTCTGCTCGAACTGCTGCACGCGCTCGCCGAGGCCGACTCGATGGCCACCGGCCCCGGTGTCTGGGGTGACTGGAAGGCCTCGCTCATCGGTGACCTGGTGCGGCGCTGCAAGCTGGTGATGGCGGGGGAGCCGCTGCCGCAGCCGGAACCGATCGACCCGGAGCTGCTGGAGAAGGCGCGGGCGGGCGGCGTGCACGTCACCCTCACACCGGGCGAGGGCAAGCACACCTACCTGGTGAACGTCATCGCGCCCGACGAGCCCGGCCTGCTCTCCGACGCCGCGGGTGTGCTGGCCCTGCACTCGCTGCGGGTGCTGTCGGCCTCGCTCGGCAGCGCGGGGGAGTCGGCGATCAACACCTTCGTGGTGACGCCGAAGTTCGGTGACCCACCGGACGCGGGCCTGCTGCGCCAGGAGCTGATCCGGGCCACCACCGGCGCGCTGAACCTGCCCGAGGTGCTCGCCAAGCGCGAGGCCGAGGCGGTCGGCGCCGGACCGGGCCGCTATGCCCGCGCTCAGCCACGGATGATCTGGTCGGCCACCAGCACGCCGGGACTGGTGATTCTCGAACTGCGCGCCGAAGACCGGGTGGGCCTGCTCAGCAGGTTGGCGGGCACCTTCGCCACGGCCGGGGTGAATGTCCGCTGGGCCAAGGTCGTCACGATGGGGTCGGCCGTGGTCGACGCCTTCTGTCTCGATCTGGGTGACGCCGACAGCCCGCAGCTGCGTGACCGCATCGAGAAGGCGGTCCTGGACGTGGTGCCGCTCCCGGCGCCCCCGCCGCCCGCGGAGGCGAGCGCCGACTGAGACAGTCAGGACACGGTTTCACCACCGATTGCTATCAGGTTGCCCGTCAACGGTCGGCGTTGCCCGATCAGTCGAGATCAGACCTATAGCATTCGAGAGGTCTGGCTGTCACTCGTTCGAGGGGAGCAGATCCGTGGCTATCGAAGTCGTTTCCGCATCGATGATGACCAGTGACGCGACCACGCATATCGCGCGCTGCGTCGGCGGTGACCTGTGGGTGGTTTCGTGGCTACCGGGGCGCACACTCACCGGCGCCCAGGCCCTGGCGGCGATGACCATCGCCTCCACGACCGCCCGGCACGTCGACAGTCCCGATGCCGAGTGGGCGCGGATCGAGGCGCTCTCGCGTGAACTGGGTCTCACCGGGCGGGAGGCGGTGTACCTGGTGAACATCGAAAACCACGAATTGCGGCGCACCGCGCCACCGCACGTGCGGCACCGGGAATAACACCCATTACCCTGGGAGGGCAATAGACGTCCCTTTCAGATCAGGAGCGCGATCGGTGTTCGAATCCCTGTCCGACCGGCTTACCGGTGCACTGCAGGATCTGCGCGGTAAGGGGCGTCTGTCACCGGCCGACATCGACGCCACGGCGCGCGAGATCCGCCTCGCCCTCCTGGAAGCCGACGTCGCGCTGCCCGTGGTGCGCGGCTTCATCGCCAACGTCAAGGAACGCGCCAAGGGCGCCGAGGTCTCCGCGGCGCTGAACCCGGCGCAGCAGGTCGTCAAGATCGTCAACGAGGAGCTCGTCGGCATCCTCGGCGGGGAGACCCGCAGGCTCAATCTCGCCAAGAATCCGCCGACGGTCATCATGCTGGCCGGCTTGCAGGGTGCCGGTAAGACCACCCTCGCCGGCAAGCTCGCCAAATGGCTCAAGGGCCAGGGTCATCAGCCGCTGCTGGTCGCCTGTGACCTCCAGCGTCCCGGCGCGGTCACCCAGCTGCAGGTCGTCGGTGAGCGCGCGGGCGTGCCCGTGTTCGCCCCGCATCCCGGCACCTCCGTGGGCGGCGGCGAGAACCCGCTCGGCATCTCCGCGGCCGACCCGGTCGGCGTCGCCCGCGCCGGTGTCGAGGAGGCCAAGGCCAAGCAGCACGACGTGGTCATCGTCGACACCGCGGGCCGTCTCGGTATCGACGCCGAGCTGATGCGCCAGGCCGCGGGCATCCGCGACGCCGTGCAGCCCGACGAGACCCTGTTCGTGCTCGACGCGATGATCGGTCAGGACGCGGTCAGCACCGCCGAGGCGTTCCGCGACGGTGTCGGCTTCACCGGTGTCGTGCTCACCAAGCTCGACGGCGACGCGCGCGGTGGTGCCGCGCTGTCGGTCCGCAACGTGACCGGTTCGCCGATCATGTTCGCCTCCACCGGTGAGAAGCTCGAGGACTTCGACGTCTTCCACCCGGACCGGATGGCCTCGCGCATTCTCGGCATGGGTGACGTGCTCACCCTGATCGAGCAGGCCGAGCAGGTCTACGACGCCCAGCAGGCCGAGGAGACCGCCCGCAAGATCGGCAGCGGCGAGCTCACCCTCGAGGACTTCCTCGATCAAATGCTGGCCATCCGCAAGATGGGCCCGATCGGCAACCTGCTCGGCATGCTGCCGGGCGCCGGTCAGATGAAGGACGTGCTCGCCCAGGTCGACGACAAGCAGCTCGACCGCGTGCAGGCCATCATCCGCGGCATGACCCCCGCCGAGCGCGACAACCCGAAGATCATCAACGCCTCCCGCCGCCTGCGCATCGCCAACGGCTCGGGCGTGCAGGTCTCCGAGGTCAACCAGCTCGTCGACCGCTTCTTCGAGGCCAAGAAGATGATGGCCATGATGGGCCGTCAGATGGGCCTGCCCGGCGCGCGCCGCGGCAACAACAAGAAGGGCAAGAAGGGCAAGAAGGGTGGTCGCGGCCCGACCCCGCCGAAGATGCGCGGTGGTTTCCCCGGTATGCCCGCCGGGATGCCCGGTCTGCCGCCGGGCATGGACCTGTCGCAGATGCCGCCCGGCCTGGACCAGCTGCCGCCCGGTCTGGAAGGTATCGACCTGTCGCAGCTGAAGTTCCCCAAGAACTGAGCTGTGTTATTCGAGCGCTGGTGCGCTCGAGTCGCGGCCCCTTCTGTCCCGCCGATCAGCGGCAGTTGCTTGCTCCTTCGTCGCTTGCGCAACTGCCGCTGATCGGCGGGACGGCCGCGACCGCCGCTGCGCGGCGAACCCTCCTCGAGGTCGGGTTGTGCGGGGGGAGTTGTCAGATCACGCCGGGGATCAGGGCTTTGCGGGTCGGGGGGNCCGCCGCTGCGCGGCGAACCCTCCTCGAGGTCGGGTTGTGCGGGGGGAGTTGTCAGATCACGCCGGGGATCAGGGCTTTGCGGGTCGGGGGGTAGTCGACGAACTTCTCCCGGTACCAGCGGTGCGTCGCGAAGGCGCGCGGCACCAGGTTGCCCGCGGTGATCAGGAAGATGGCCACGCCGGCCAGCGACCAGGTGAGTAGCGCGAACCCGGCCCAGGCGATCAGTTCGCCCAGGTAGGCCGGGCTGCTGACGAAACGGAAGCCGCCGCCGTGCGGGATGCGGTACTCGGCGGCGCCGGGGTTGTTCTTGTCGCGCAGGTTGCGCACGATCGCCTCCGACCGGACCAGCAGGCCGAAGCCGCACAGGTACACCACGAGCCCGATCAGGAAGCGCGGGTCGGTGAGCCAGGCGGTGCCGTACTGGTTCTTGTAGTCGTGGCTGAAGAACGCGCCGTTGAGGTAGCCGTGCAACGCGGTGACGAACACCCCGGCCGCGACCACCGAGAAGTTGAAGCTGCTCTTCTTGCCCGGCACCTGCCGGATGGAGAGCGGGAAGAACCAGCCGCGATTGCCGTAGTGCAGCAGCCAGATCGCCGCCAGCACCAGCGGCACCGGCTCGAAACGGTCGGGCCCGCCGAGGTAGAACACCGCGAACACCACGGTCGCGGGCAGTTCCATCAGCCACCAGCCGAGCTTGGGGTTGAGATTGAAGCCGATCGAGGTCGAGGCGAAACGGCCGTAGGGACTCTGCGCGAACAGTCCGCCCACGATCACGAACGCGGCGAAGGCGAAGGCGATGGCCAGCACCGTGTCGTAGGTGGCGTTCCCGGTGTACCAGTCCATCGAGATTCCTTTGTCCAACAGAGCGCGGGCACGATCGCCGACGCAAAACTAGAACACGTTCTATCATGGATCGGGCAGGGGCAGCGCGACTATGGAGGACCTACATGCCGTTGGATCGGACCGCGGAAGACCTGCTGGCGGCCGTGCAGGCCTCACCGCGCGCGGTGGCCGCGCACGACAAGGACGCCTGGGTCGGCCTGTTCGTCGACAACGCCGCGGTGCACGATCCGTACGGCGCGCGCGAACACATCGGCCGCGAGGCGATCTCGCGGTTCTACAACGTCTTCATCGCGCCGAACACCATCGCCTTCCGGGTCGAGCGCGACCTGGTCGCCGGGCGCACGGTGGTGCGCGACCTGCACATCGAGACCACCATGTCGACCGGCGCCACCGTCACCGTGCCCATGCACCTGCGCTACGACCTGATCGAGTCGGCCGACGGCTGGCGGATCGCGCGCCTGGCCGCGCACTGGGAGCTGGCGGTGATGATCCGGCGGCTGCTGGCCACCGGCCCGGCCGGGGTGCTGGCCGGGACCAAGCTCGGTCCGCAACTGGTCTCCGAGCTGGGCGTCGGCGGCGCGATGGGCATGCTGCGTGGCCTGCGCGGCGTGGGCGCGACGGGCAAGCGCGTCGTCGGCAGGCTGTTCGGCGCCGCCGCCGCGGGCGACCCGGC
>NZ_JBCGFB010000135.1:0-15421 GCF_038752175.1 Nocardia sp. No.11
CGGCGGTGATCGCCCGCGGCGCGGGCCGGGCGGCGGCGACGGTGCGGGTCCCCGAGATCGGCGCACCGCCCTCGAGCTCGGCCAGCTGGGCGAGCACATCACTGGCCCGCGAGTGGCTTTCGCTGATCGCGATGCCGTGGTCCTTCACCGCTTCGATGGCGCGCAGGGTGTTCTCGTCGAGCGTGCCGTTGCTCAGCGCGCCCGCCAGGCCGCGGGCCAGGTCGAGCTGTCCGTCCAGGTACTGCCGGTGCGTGTCGAGGTGCTGCACCAGGGCGGTGTCGAGCGAGTCGGTCGTCCGGTACTCGGACGGGCCGGGGGCGGGAATGGTCACGAGCTGTTCCTCCACGATCGGTGGCACCACAGGCTGGTGCGGGGATGCGGGCACCTCGATGTGCACGCGGTAGCCGTCGGACAGGGCCGCGGCGTAGGCGTCCCGGCGGCTGTCGGGCACGTATTCCGGGGCCGACAGGGTCACGGTCATCCGGTTGCCCGCGGGGGCGGGCCGCGCGTCGTCGCCGGCGGCGTAGCGGTTGATGCCGGCGATCTCGACGCCGAGGACGGCCAGGCGCACCGCGGCGCGCTTGAGGGCGACGTCGCCGTTGCCGATGGGACCGGTGTCGGTGGCGAAGGCGATCACGTCGTCGCCGAGGGTGCGGCGCACCAGCGAGGTGAGGACCTGCTTGGGACCGCATTCGACGAAGACGGTGCATCCGTCGGCGTGCATGGCGCGCAGCGCGTCGACGAACTCGACCGGCTGGCTGAGCTGGGCGGTGAGCGTCGCCCGGTTGGCGGCCACGTCGGCACCGTAGGACGCGCCCGCGGTGTCGGCGTAGACCGGCGCGTCCGGCTCGGTGATGTCGACCTCGGCCACGGCGGCACCGAATTCGGTGACAGCGTGCGCGACGTAGGGCGTGTGGAAGGCCGCCGCCACCGGCAGATCCCGGGTGGCCCAGCCCTTCTCGGCACTGCGCGCGGTGAAGGCGGCGATGCCCGCCCCGCCGCCGCCGACCACGATCTGATCGGGGGCGTTGTGGTTGCAGATCCACACGTCGTCGAGCTCGGCCAGGACCGCGGCGACGTCCTCGCGCGGTGCGTTGACGGCCACCATCGTGCCCGCCTCGGCGTCGTCGGCGACGGTCATCGCCTCGCCGCGGGCCCGGGCCAGGGCGAAGAAGTCCGCGGTGCTCAGCGCGCCCGAGGCCCACAGCGCGGTCAGTTCGCCGAAGCTGTGGCCGAGGTACCCGTGGGCACGCAGACCGAACTCGGTCAGCACCCGGAACTGGCCCGCGGCGAGCGCGCCGATCGCCGGCTGCGCGAACGCGGTACGGCGCAGGGCGGATTCCTGGTCCGCCCGATCCTGTTCGGTGAACGCGGGCGGCGGGAAGACCACCGCGCCCATCCGCTGCGCGGCACCGGCGAACGCGGCGTTGGCGGCGTCGAAGGCCGCGCCGACGGGCGGGTTGTTGAGCGCGGTGTCCAGGCCCATGTCCACGTACTGGCTGCCCTGGCCTGCGAACAGCACGCCGACCTTCGGGGCGGGCAGCGCCGCGGCGCGGAAGTAGACGCCCTCGGGGTGGTCCCAGTGCGCCGCTTCGGGATTGCGCACCATCTCGTCGACGGCCAGCGCGCGCAGATCGGCGGCGGTGTCGGCGTCGACGGAGACGAAACCGATCCGGGCGTGGTCGGCGGGAATGTCGCCGCCGTCGGTGCCCGGGGTGCTGCGCACCACGTCGATCAGGCCGGCCACGTCCGGCGCGTGCCACAGGTGCGCGCGGGGGACGCGGTGCAGCACCGGGCCGCGCTCGCCGTCGGCCTCCTCGAGCACGAGGTGGAAGTTGGTGCCGCCGAAGCCCATCGCCGAGGCGGCGGCCCGGCGCACCGGGCGCTGCGGGTCGCGCACCCACGGCCGGGTCCTGGTGTTGACGTAGAACGGGGTCCGGGTGGCGTCGACCTCGTTGTTGGGCGCGTCGACGTTGATCGTCGAGGGCAGGATCTTCTGGTGCAGGGCGAGGGCCAGCTTCATCACGCCCGCGGTGCCCGCGGCGCCCTTGGTGTGCCCGATCTGCGACTTCACACTGCCCAGCGCGGCGAACCCGGTCTCCGAACTCGCGTCGGCGAGCAGGCCTTTCAGCGCGGTCAGCTCGGTCTTGTCGCCGACAGCGGTACCGGTGGCGTGCGCCTCGATCAGCTCCACATCGGCGGGCGAGCATTCGGCGTCGGCGTAGGCGCGCTCCAGCGCCACCCGCTGGCCGGCGGCGACCGGGGCGTAGATGCTCTTGGCGCGACCGTCGCTGGAGGACCCGAGACCGCGGATCACCGCGTAGATCCGGTTGCCGTCGCGGCGGGCGTCGGCGAGCCTGCGCAGCGCCAGCATGGTGATGCCCTCGCCGAGCAGGGTGCCGTCGGCCTCGGCGGAGAACGGGCTGATCCGGCCGGTCGGCGACAACGCGCCGACCTTGCTGAAGCACAGATAGATGAAGATCGAGTTCTCGGTGTCGACGCCACCGGTGATCATCATGTCGGCGCGACCGTCCTGCAGTTCGGCGATCGCGGTGCGGATCGCGGCCAGCGAGGCCGCGCACGCCGCGTCGACGGTGCAGTTGATGCCGCCGAGGCCGAGCCGGTTGGCGACCCGGCCCGCCACCACATTGGCGAGCAGGCCCGGAAAGGAGTTCTCCTCCCACGGCGCGAACGCGGCCACGAACCGGCGCGAGATCTCCGCGACGTCGCTGTCGGACAGGCCGACCGAGCGGGCCGCCTCCTCGAGCACCGGGGTCGACAGGCGCGCGGCCAGCGGGTGCATCAGCGGCACCGGGCCGGTGGTGCCCAGCACCACGCCGGTGCGGGCCGGGTCGTACCACGACGAACCGGTCGCGCCCGCGTCGAGCAGCAGATCCCGCGCGACCCCCAGGCTCAGGGTCTGCATGGTGCTGGTGACCTCGAGCTGGTTCGGCGGCATGCCGAACTCCAGCGGGTCGAACTCGACGTCGGGCAGGAAAGCGCCACGACGCGAATAGGTCTTGTCCGGCGCCGAGCGGTCGGCGTCGTAGTAGTCGTCCAGGCTCCAGCGCGACGCGGGCACCTCGGAGGTGCAGTCGACGCCGTCGATGATGTTCTGCCAGTACTCGCGGTGGGTGTGTGCCTTGGGCAGCAGACCCGACATCCCGACGATGGCGATCGGGTCGCGGGCCAGACGTCGTTCGTCCGTCACGTAATTTCCTCTCGAAAACGGGCAGTCGCGAAACTCAAGCGGCGACAGTGGTGGCGGTGGTCGACGAGATCAGTTCGGCCGCGGTGGCGGCGAAGAGGCGGTGACCCGCCGGACTGGGGTGCAGACCGTCGGCGGTCCACACCTCCGGCCGGGCCCAGTCGGGGTGCGCCGCGATGTCGAGCAGCAGGGTGCCCGTGTCGGCGGTGACACGAGCCAGCACCTCGTTGGCGACGGCGAAACGCTCACGCAGCAGGGCGCGGAAGCCGTCGGGGACGGGCAGCCGGGCGGGGATGTCGGGGTAGGTTGCCGTGAACACGGTGGCCCTGCCCGCCCGCAGGGTGGTGAAGATGGTGTGCAGATTGTCGGCGAACCGGTCCTCGTCGTAGGCGCTGACCAGGTCGTTCACACCGACGACCACACCGTAGAGGCCGGCCCGGGCGCTCGTCGCCGCCGCGAGCTGACCCGCGACGACATCACCGGTGGTGGCGCCGTGGGTGCCGAAGTTGCGAATCGTGGCGGGGCGCAGGCCGAGCTGGCCGCCCAGCCGCGACACCCAGCCCCGGTAGCCGCCCGCCGCGGCCGGGTCGCCCCGGCCTTCCACGAAGCTGTCGCCGAGCGCCGTCAGGCCGGCCGCGATCACGCCGCCACCTCCCGCGGCAGCGACGGGTGCCCTGCCTGGTGCCGCCGCGCTATCACCGCCGGGCGCTGACCGTTCATGCCGAGACTCCGGTGTTGACCACGTGCCGGTCGGCGACGGGGAAGTTCACCTCTNCCGCGATCACGCCGCCACCTCCCGCGGCAGCGACGGGTGCCCTGCCTGGTGCCGCCGCGCTATCACCGCCGGGCGCTGACCGTTCATGCCGAGACTCCGGTGTTGACCACGTGCCGGTCGGCGACGGGGAAGTTCACCTCTTCGTAGAGCGCGGCCAGCTCCTGCTCGCCGAAGAACTTGTCCGGCGGGTACAGCCCGGCGATCAGACCGAAGAACTTCTTCGAGTAGTGCGGGCTCAGGCTCGCGGCGCGGAACACCGAGTCGTAGTACGGCGTCAGGGTGAGGTCGGAGATCGACTGGGTCAGCTCGTAGGTGCTGGCGCTCTGGGCGTCGCGCTCGCGCTGGTACTCCGGCATGGTCTCTTCGAACGGCCGCGCGCCCGAGAGGCTTTCGTGCACCAGGTCGGCCAGCAGCTGGCTGTACTTGAAGGCATCGGTGATGCCCCAGCCGGTGAACGGATCCTTGTGGTAGCCGGCGTCGCCGACCAGGGCCCAGCCGGGGCCGAAGGACTGGCGACGGTAGTTGTCCGGGTAGAGCATCGGCCGGAACGGCTCGACGCGCTTGCCGGTATCACGCAGGCGCGCACCGATCTCCGGGTCGACCTGGTCGACGATCTCCTGCAGGCCCGCGTCGGGATCGGTGCGGAAGTCGCGGAAGCGGTCGCGCTTGCGCATCACCGCGACCAGGGCCAGGCCGTCGTTGGTCGGCCAGGAGGCGAACTGCTGCTCGCCGAAGCCGGTGCGGTGGTGCATGCCCCAGTCGACGCCCTCGTAGTAGGAGTAGTAGACGAAGCAGGCGGCGGGCGAGCCCTCGTAGGTGGCCGCGCCGACCTCCTTGGCGACGATCGAGTTCGCGCCGTCGGCACCGACGACCAGCCTGGCCCGGAACTCCTGCTCGGGGCCCTCGCCGACGCGGCCGCGGATACCGGCGACCCGGTCGCCGTCGCGCAGCAGGCCGGTGACGGTGAAGCCCTCGATCAGCTCGGCGCCGGACTCCCCCGCCGCGTCGACCAGGATCTTGTCGAGCACGGTGCGGCGCGGGCAGTACACGGCGTCGATGCCGTCGGCCGACGGATCGGCCATGCCCGGGATCTCGATGTCGGTGTAGGTGAAGTTGAGGTGGCGGATCGGCGGGCAGCCGGTGGCCACGACGGTGTCGAGCAGACCCCAGGACTTCAGAAAGCCGAGGCCGGCCTGGTGGATGTAGTGCGTGGACGGGGTGTCGCTGGGAAAGGTCGCGCGATCCACGGCGAGCACCCGGTAGCCCTGACGGGCCAACAGCATGGCCAGGGGCGAGCCCGCGACCCGGGTTCCGACGACGATGACGTCATACATGATGTGATCACTTTCGGTGGTCGAATTCCGATTTCGAGTCTGTCGCCGATGAATTGCGGAAACCACTGCGGGCCACCGCTATTCATCGGCCGATCGGTCCCGGCTATCGTCGGCGGGACGGCTGGGGGAATTTCGCGCCGCGTTACCCGCGCGACATGTACAGCTGATCTATTTCCGCGGAATAGGCGTCGGCGATCGCGGCCCTGCGCAATTTCAGCGACGAGGTGAGCAACCCGGCCTCGACGGTGAAATCGCCGTCGACGACACGGAACGCGCGAATGGATTCCGCGCGCGACACCAGGGAATTGGCGTCGTCGACGGCGGCCTGGATCTCGGTGGCCGGCTCCGCGTCGGGATGGTCGATCTGCCACTTGGCGGCGCGATCGGCGTCGAGGGTGATCAGCGCGGTCACGAACGGGCGCCCGTCACCGACGAGCATGCAGTTGCTCACCAGCGGGTGCAGCCGGACCCGGTCCTCGAGCAGGGTCGGGGCGACGTTCTTGCCCCCGGAGGTCACCAGGATCTCCTTCTTGCGCCCGGTGATTCGCAGGTGGCCGTCGTCGAGCTCGCCGATGTCGCCGGTGTGCAGCCAGCCCTGCTCGTCGACGGGCCGCTGATCGGCCGCCGCGCCCCAGTACCCGGGCGAGACGTGCGGACCGCGCACCAATACCTCGCCGTCGGCGCCGATGCCGACCTCGGTACCGGGAATCGGACGCCCGACCGTGCCGACCCGGTTGGTCTCGGGCGCGCTGACGGTGACCGCGGTGGCCGCCTCGGTGAGGCCGTAGCAGTTCAGGATCACCACGCCGACACCGGCGTAGAAGCCCGCGGTGGTGTCGTCGAGCGACGCGCCGCCGGAGATCACGTAACGCAGCTGCCCGCCGAACGCGGCCGAGACGGCGTCGTTCGTCGCGGTCGGCGCCGCGCCCTCGGCCAGCAGGGCGAGTCCGCGCTCGACCGCCGCCGCCTCCTGCTCCTCGGTGAGCAGGGCCCGGGTGTGCTTGCGGATCTTCTCCAGCGCGTAGGGAACCAGCGCCAGGAAGGTGGGGCGCAGCCGGGCCAGCGCCGGCACCAGGTCCGGGACGCCCGGCAGCAGGTGGGTGCGGCTGCCGCCGTAGAGGCAGGCGAACAGGATGGTCTGGCCGAACACGTGCGACAGCGGCAGGGCCAGCGCGGTGGTGCCGTCGAACAGCGTGCCGGTCTGGCGGGCGGTGTTCGCGGCCGTCACGTACATGTTGCGGTGGCTGATCATGCAGCCCTTGGCCAGGCCGGTGGTGCCGCTGGTGTAGACGATCATCGCCAGATCACCGGCGCCGACCGCGGCGATCCGGGCGTCCAGCTCCGGGTGCTCGCCGTCTCGGCCGGTGGACCACGCGCCGAGTTCGTCGAACGACCACACCTCGCCGTCGGCGCCCGCCGAGGTCAGGCGGACCGCGTCGGCGGCGGTCTCGGCCGCGAAGAAGCGGCTGCCGCTGTCGCGCAGGATGTGCTCGATCTGGGCGGGTGAGGAGGTCGGGTACACCGGCACGATCACCGCGCCGATGGCGACGGCGGCACAGTCGAGCAGTGCCCATTCCAGGCTCGTGCGCCCGAGCACCGCCACGCGATCGCCCGCGGCCACCGCTCGGTCGAGCAGGGCCGAGGCGAGCGCGCGGACACGGGTGTCGAGGTCGCCGGTGGTCAGCTGGGTTCCGTCGACGGCACACAGGGAATGGCGCGCGGGGTCACGCCGTGCCGCTTCGGAAACAATCGCATACAGACTGGAGGTATCGGATGGAACGAATCCGTTCGCGGTGACAGACACTGTGTTCACGAATTGAATTCTTCACGGCGGCAACCATTCCCGTCGCCGCCGCCATCGCTGTTCCTACCGCGCGAAAGTCATGTCCTATCGACGGGTTCACGCCGACAATGCCCGGACATCATCTAGCTGTGTCGATTCGATGCATTCCAGGAACAGCGCGACGGCGGGATTGGGCTCGTCGGCACGCCACACCGCGTGCAAATCCAGGGTCGGCACCGGGTCGAACAATTTCACCGCCACCGAACTACTGCCCGCCACTCCCATTCCCATCGAAATCGCCCGCGGTAGCGAGGCGAATCCGACGAGCGGACGGACCGAGACCATGTGCGCGGTCGCGCCGGGGTCGTCGGCCGAATGCGTGACGTTGAGCGAGATCCTGGTCTCGGCGGCCGAGCGCAGGATCGTGTCGTACATCGCGGGACACTGCTCGCGCGCGAACAGCACACAGTCCTGATTCTGTAGTTCGGCGAACGGGACTCCTGGCCGGTCCGCCCACCGATGTCGTCGTCCGACGACAGCCACCAGTGGAACCCGGTGCAGCAGGCGGCGATACCGGAAGTCCGCGGTACTGGGGTGACCGTAGACCAGGGCCAGATCGAGTGAGCCGTCGGCGAGACCGGCCAGCTGGGGCCCGGTCCGCTTCTCCCACAGCGACACCACGATGTCGGGGTGTCGTTCGGTCATCCTGGTCAGCGCCTCCGGCAGCACGTGTCTGCTGGCAGGCAGGTTGTAGCCGATGTTGAGACTGCCCGCGCGACCTTCGGCGGTCGCCTTGGCCGCCTGGGCGGCACGGTCGAGCTGGGCGACGATCTGGCGGGCCTGGAGTTCGAACTCCCGTCCCGCCGGGGTCAGCCGCACCTCATGGGAGTTGCGGGCGACCAGTTGGACGCCGAGCGACTTCTCCAGCTTCTGCAGCTGGGCACTGAGACTTGGTTGGGTCAGATGGAGGCGCTGCGCTGCGCGACCGAAATGCAACTCTTCGGCGATGGTGATGAACGAAACGAGGTGTCGGAATTCCATGACGCCGGGCTCCTTCCGAGTACCACCACGCTATCGAGAGCGGATAACCCGTGATGAATACCGATCGCCCAGAAGTCGCCATGCGCGTTGCCGGTGGGTGAACCCGCCCCGGATTCGGCGTGGCCGCCCCGGCGCGGCGCGCGTGCGGCCGAAACACACGGCGCGCCACCGGCGCACCGGGGAACCGCCCACTCTACCGCGCGGCCGCCCTGGATGGCGCTCAGGAGACCGGGCCGTTGACCACCGCGTAGGCGAAGCCGTCCCAGCCCTTCGCGCCGACCGTCTGCAGCACCGTCGCGTCCAGGCTCGGCTCCGCGGCGAGCAGGTCGACGAGCTCGTGGCTCGCGCGCACGTTCGGGTCCTCGGAGTGCTCGTCGGCCAATCCGCCCTGGCGCACCACGTTGTCGACGATGATCACCGAGCCGGGACGGGTCAGCCGTAGCGCCCACTGCACGTAGTTGGCGTTGTTGACCTTGTCGGCGTCGATGAACACCAGGTCGAACGGTTCGGTCGTGTCCTCGGCGACCTCGGGCAGCGTGTCCAGCGCGGCGCCGACCCGGATGTCCACCCTGGCCCCGACTCCGGCCCGGTCCAGGTTCTCCCGGGCGACCTTGGCGTGGCGCGGCTCGAATTCGAGGGTGACCACGGTGCCGCCGTCGCCGACCGCCCTGGCCAGCCATTCGGTGCTGTAGCCGCCGAGCGTGCCGATCTCGAGGATCCGCCGCGCGCCGGTCGACCGGGCGAGCAGGTGCAGGAACTTGCCCTGTGGGGGCGAGACATCGATCGCGGGCAGTCCGGCTTCGGCGTTGGCAGCCAATGCGGGCGCGCCGTCGCCGCCGACCAGCGCGTCCACGATATAGCGATCGACAGCGGCCCAATCGTTGTCCGTCATGGGGCCAGTGTGCCACCGTCGGCGGCCCTCGGCTTGTTCTCGACCGCGCGAGCAGCCGGATGTCCCACTTCCGCAGATGCGCTCGCCGCCCGGCACCGCCGGACGGAACACATCCCCGACCCGGGGTTCCCGGCGTGCAGTAACAGTGTTACCGTTCGGTCGGCCGCTGCGGCGTGACGTGCGTCATGAATCCGCTCCGACGCGGCCGGGGACACAGTCGCGACGGTGCGGCGGTGGCATCGATGGGAGTGGTATGCAGCAAGCACGATCGCTGGCGCGCCGGGCGGTGACCGCACTGGCCTGTCTGGCCGCGGTGGCCGGGTCGGGGGTGGTCGGCACGCAGGTCGCCGCGGAGCCGGTCAGCGCGTTCTACGTGCCGCCCGCGCAGATCCCCCAGGCGCCGGGCGCGATCGTGAAGACCCAGCCGATGACGATCCTCGCGACGCCGCCGACCGCGGCGGGCTGGCCGACCCAGGCCCAGCACGTGATGTACACCAGCCGGTTGCAGGACGGCTCCCCCGTCGCCGTCACCGGCACCTATATCGAGCCGAAGAACCCGTGGCAGGGCGCCGGTCCACGGCCGACCGTGGTCGTCGGTCCCGGCACCTCCGGCCAGGGCGACCGGTGCGCGATGTCGGTGGCGTTCTCGACCGGCGTCTCGGTGACCGCCGATCCGCTCGGGCTCTCGGCGAACCAGGAACTGCCGTCCTCGGCGGTGTGGAGCGCGCTCGGCGCGCGGGTACTGATCACCGACTACATCGGTCTGGGCACCCCCGGCATCCACACCTACGCCAACCGGTTCGAGAGCGGCCACGCGATCCTCGACGGCGCTCGTGCCGCGAACGCGCTCGGCGGGGTCGGCCCCGAGACGCCCCTGGTGCTGTGGGGATACTCCCAGGGCGGCGGTGCCACCGCGGCGGCGGCGGAGATGGCGCCCAGCTACGCGCCGGAGCTGAATCTCAAGGGCACCTGGGCCGGTGGACCGGTCGCCGACCTGTCGGCCATCCTCGAGCGCATCGACGGCGCGCTGATCGGCGGCGCGATCGGGTTCGCCGTCAACGGCATGCTCGCCCGCTACCCCGAACTCGAGCAGGCCGTCGACCGGGTGACCAGCCCGCAGGGCCGCGCCATGCTCGCCACGCTGAGCGACTCGTGCGTCGCCGACCTGATCACCTATCACCCGTTCCTGCGGACGAATTCGCTGACCGTGGACGGGCGTTCGCTCACCGAGCACCTCGCCGAGATCCCCGAGGCCGCGCCCGTACTGGCGGAACTGCGCCTGGGCAGCACCGCGCCGACCACCCCGGTGCTGATCACCAGCGGTCGCAACGACGACACCGTCCCCTACGGCCAGGCCCGGCGGCTCGCCGAGGACTGGTGCGGGCAGGGCGCCACGGTCACCTTCCGCACCAACGAACTGCCGCCGATCCTGCCCGGCACGACCATCCCGAACCACTTCGGTCCGGAACTGATCGACGGCTTCGGTCCCGACAACGCGGTGACCTACCTGCTCGACCGGCTTGCGGACAAGCCGGTCGGCGGCTGCTCGTTCGACTGAGCGCCGCACGGCAACGGGGCCCGCAACGGCGCGGGCCCCGTTGTCGTGTCCGGTCTCAGAACAGGAAGTAGCGCTGGGCCATCGGCAGTTCGGTGGCCGGGTCCTCGGCCCACACCTCGCCGTCGACCCGGACGGTGAAGGTGTCGGGGTCCACCTCGATGCGCGGCATGGCGTCGTTGCGCGGCATGTCGGCCTTGGTGACCCGGCGGACGTTCTTGACCGGCACCAGCTTCCGGCGCACGGCCAGCCGATTCGCGAGACCGTCGTCGATGGCCTGTTCGGAGACGAAGTGCAGCGAGGTGGCCGCCGCGGCGGGCGCCGCGGCGCCGAACATCGGCCGCGGCAGCACCGGCTGCGGGGTGGGGATGGAGGCGTTGGCGTCACCCATCGCGGCCCAGGCGATCATGCCGCCCTTGAGCACCGCGTGCGGGCGGACACCGAAGAAGGCGGGCTCCCACAGCACCAGATCGGCCAGTTTGCCGACCTCCACCGAGCCGATCTCGTCGTCGAGGCCGTGCGAGACCGCCGGGCAGATGGTGTATTTCGCGATGTAGCGCTGCACGCGGGCGTTGTCGGCCGCGCCGTCGCCGGGCAGGGCGCCGCGGCGGCGCTTCATCACGTGCGCGGTCTGCCAGGTGCGCATCACCACCTCGCCGATGCGGCCCATGGCCTGCGAGTCCGAGCCGATCATCGAGATGGCGCCCAGGTCGTGCAGCAGGTCCTCGGCGGCGATGGTGGACGGGCGGATCCGCGATTCGGCGAAGGCCAGATCCTCGGGGATCGACGAGCTCAGGTGGTGACACACCATGAGCATGTCGAGGTGCTCGTCGAGGGTGTTGACCGTGTGCGGCCGGGTGGGGTTGGTGGAACTGGGCAGCACGTTCGGATGCGAGGCGACGGTGATGATGTCGGGCGCGTGCCCGCCGCCCGCGCCCTCGGTGTGATAGGCGTGGATGCCGCGGCCGGCGATGGCGGCCAGGGTGTCCTCGACGAAACCGGCCTCGTTCAACGTGTCCGAGTGCAGCGCCACCTGCACCCCCGCCGCGTCGGCGACGGTGAGGCAGGCATCGATCGCGGCGGGCGTGGAACCCCAGTCCTCGTGCAGCTTGAAACCCGAAGCGCCGCCGCGCAACTGCTCCCACATGGATTCCTGGCTGACCGTGTTGCCCTTGCCGAGCAGCACGATGTTCATCGGCCAGTGGTCCAGCGCTTCCAGCATCCGGGCCAGGTGCCAGGAGCCGGGGGTGACGGTGGTGGCCTTGGAGCCCTCGGCCGGGCCGGTGCCGCCGCCGATGAGCGTGGTGATGCCGCCGCCGAGCGCCTCGTCGAGCAGCTGCGGACAGATGAAGTGCACGTGACAGTCGATGGCGCCCGCGGTGAGGATGCGGCCGTTGCCCGCGATGATCTCCGTCGACGGGCCGACGACCAGGTCCGGGTGCACGCCCGACATGGTGTCGGGGTTGCCCGCCTTGCCGATGCCGCAAATGCGGCCGTCGCGGATGCCGACGTCGGCCTTGATGATGCCCCAGTGGTCGATGATCACCACGCCGGTGATGACGGTGTCGGGGGCGCCGTCGGCGCGGGTTGCCCGGGACTGACCCATCGACTCGCGCAGCACCTTGCCGCCGCCGAAGACGGCTTCCTCACCGGCGAGTCCCGGTCCGCCGCTGCGGTCCTCGGTGATCTCGATGATCAGGTCGGTGTCGGCGAGACGGATACGGTCGCCGGTGGTCGGCCCGAACAGTTCGGCGTAGCGGGCGCGGCTCAGTTCGGTCATCGGTTCTCTCCCGAAGGGGTCGTGTGGTCACGCATCGAGGCGGCCCGGCGGGTCGGCGCTGATCCCGTACACCTCGCGGGTGCCGCCGATCGGCACCAGCGAGACTCGTTGTGGCAGACCGGGTTCGAAGCGGACAGCGGTGCCGGCGGGGATGTCGAGGCGGTGGCCGTGGGCGGCCGCGCGGTCGAAGTCCAAGGCGGCGTTGGCCTGCGGGAAATGGACGTGGCTGCCGACCTGGACGGGGCGGTCGCCGGTGTTGACGACGTCGAGCGCGAGGCGCACCGCGCCCGCGTTGAGTTCGATCGTGCCCTCGGCACAGAGGTATTCACCGGGAATCATGGACCTCGCCTATCCGATCGGGTGGTGCACGGTGACGAGTTTGGTGCCGTCGGGGAAGGTCGCCTCGACCTGCACGTCGTGGATCATCTCCGGCACCCCGTCCATGACGTCGTCGCGGGTGAGCACCGAGCGGCCCGAGGACATCAGCTCGGCCACGGTCCGCCCGTCCCGCGCCCCTTCGAGCACGTGATCGGTGATCAGGGCGACCGCCTCGGGGTGGTTGAGCTTGAGTCCCCGCGCCTGCCTGCGGCGGGCGAGTTCGGCCGCGTAGCTCAGCAGCAGCCGTTCCTGCTCGTGCGGCGACAGGCGCATCGGGTCTCCTCGCGGATCGTGGACGGGTGTCCGACATTCTGACACGCCCGACGCGCCCTCGCCCGTCCACCCGACACGATTACCGACCGCTCGGTCTCTCCCATCGGCCGGTCCCGAACCCGCACTCCGGCACCGAGGTCGAAATCGGTGGCACGCCGCGCGACCCGCGCCTGACGTCGCTCGGCATGGACGAAGGGACCGGGCTGCTCGATGTGGTCGACGCGGAGGCGACGTGCTGGGCGGGCGCGGTGCCGTCGGGGCAGTGCGGCGAGATCATCGAGATCGGACTCACCGTGGTCGATCTCGGGATGCGGAAGCGGGTGCGCAGGCACGGGATTCTCGTGCGGCGCGCGCGGTCGACGGTGAGCGCGTTCTGCACGGAGCTGACCGGCCTCACGCAGGAGCAGGTCGACGGGGGTGTCACGTTCGCCGAGGCCTGCCGGTTGCCGGCAACCGAGTTCGACTCGGGGTCGCGGCCGTGGGCGAGCTGGGGTGACTACGACCGCAAGCAGTTCCTCGCGCAGTGCGCGGGCACGGGCGTGCGGTATCCCTTCCGTGGCCGGCACACCAACGCCGAGCAGGTCTTCGCCGAGAGCTACGGGTTGCGCAAGCGGCAGGGCATGGCGGGGGCGCTCCGCATCGCCGGGTTGCCGCTCGAGGGCCGCCACCATCGCGGCGAGGACGACGCGTGGAACATCGGGGCGCTGGTCGTCGACGTGCCCGGCCGCGAGGGGTGGCGGGTCACCACGGAAGGAGTGGGGTCAGGCGGCGAGATTCTGTAGGCGGACCTGGCCGCGGGCGACGGTGCGGCCCTCGGCGTCGGTGATCACCACGACCCACAGCTGCTGGCTGCGGCCGCGGTGGAGGGGGGTGGCCTCGCCGGTGAGGACGCCCTCGCGGACCGCGCGCAGGAAGTCGGTGTTGTTGTTGACACCGACGACCGAGCCGCGCTCGCCGAACCAGACGCCGGCGCCCACGCTGGCCAGGGTCTCGATGACAGTGCAGTAGACGCCGCCGTTCTGGATGCCCGCGGGCTGGTGCAACTGCGGGCGCACCTCCCATTCGCCGCGCACCCGGTCGGGGCTCACCTCCGTGTAGCGCAACCCGATCAGATCGGTGAAGGTGCCTTCGCTGGCCTTGGTCATCAGCTCCGGGGTGATCTCGGCCAGAGACAGGGTGTTGTCGGTCATACGTTCCGGTCTACACCATCGAATTCGGCGGCTGACACCCCGGGAGACGAAGCGGCGGACCCCGTCACTGGGACGGAGCCCGCCGCGGCAGGAATGAGGGGGTCGACCGCAGCCCTCGGGACCACCGGCTCATCCATACGCCGAGATGAGCATAGGTCAGGCTTACCTAAGTGGTCAACCCTCACCCCGACTCGTCGCATCTGTCTCACAAAGAGTCTCATAATTATCTATTGGAGATGCCGGTACACCGTCGCGCGAGAGACGCCGAGCGCGGCCGCGATCTCGGTGGCGCTGCGCTGTTCCACCGCGCTCATCCGGCGCGCGGTGGCGATGCGTTCCGCGTCCAGCGCCGCCGGGCGCCCGCGCGTGGCGACCACCCGACCGGCGTCCGCGGGATAGAGCAGTTCCACCCCGGCCAGCACCTCTGCCCGCAGGTCGCCGGGTGATTCCGCGGTGAACACCACCACCGGATCGCTGAGCGCGCCCAGTGCTTGCGCCGCGCGAACCCGGTCGGCCAGCGCCGGACTCGGCCCGGCGACGAGCCGGTGCGCGGCCAGCATCGTGGCGCGGAACCGCTCGAAGATCGCGCCCGGCGCGGCGAGGGCCAGGTCGTTCACGGTGAGCCGCAACAGATACCGGTGTTCGAGGAAGACGTCGAGCAGTCCTTCGAGGACGCGCCGCCGGGCCGTGCGCGGATCGGGGTGGGCGGCCTCGGCGACCGCCGCCGCCATAGCGGCGAGCAGCGGCTCGGCGAGTCCGGCGAGGATGTCGTCTTTGCTCGGAAAGTGATAGAGCACACCAGCTTTGGAGATATCCAGCCGATCGGCGATCGCCCGGACCGTGGTGCGGTGGTATCCGTGCGCACCGAACAGTTCCAGGGCGACCATCAGGATGCGCTCGCGGGTACCCGGCATCCGCTCGTCGGTCATCGCGACATCCTAGCGCCCTTCACTGACCGGCGGTCAGAATCTACCGCGCGGGGACTGACCATGGGTCAGCCCCTTCGCGGAGAGTCACCACGCCGACCCGTCCACGCCCTCTCAGCTCCGGCGCCGGCATCGGCAGGCCCACCCTCGCCTACCGGCTCGCCCGGCACGACGCCGAACCGACGGCCGTCGAACTCGCACCCGAGCCGCGTCCCGGCGGCAACGGCGTCGACCCGCGCGGTGCGCATCGCCGACGCCACGGGCGTGCTGCCCGCGACGAGCGGGG
>NZ_JBCGFB010000136.1:0-15332 GCF_038752175.1 Nocardia sp. No.11
GAGGGCGGCGATCCGGGCGGCCGGGCTCGCGCCGGGAACCTCGGGCGACGGAACGCGGATCAGGCCGTCGCCGAAGTGCCGCAGCAACTCCGGCGCCACCTCGGCGGCGCGCACGACGGGGACGGCGGCGTCCGGCACGCCGGGGAGGTTGCCGATGGCCGCGTCGAGGGCGCGAAGCAGCGCGAACTCACAGCCCGCCGCGCGCACGAGATCGCCGACGGCACCGATCACCCGATCACCGGACACGAACAAACGCGGCCCTCCTGTGTTCACGCACACCCGACGGCAAACACCTTAACCAGCGCCGCGGGCGACCAGGGCGCTACCCGCGGAGATGTCGAACAGTTGCGACGGGTGTGACCTCGCCGAGTCCGGCGAGCGGCCCCGGCGTCAGAACCGCGGCTTGCGCCGTTCGGTCCGGGGACGCGCGTCGCGATCGCGGCGCGGGCCCCGCGAGGCCAGCCGCTGCGCGGGCGGACCCTGATCGGGCTGCAACTGGATCAGCACGCCGCTGATCCTGGTGCGGCGCAAGGCTTCCAGCGTCTCGTGCGGCAGGTTGGCAGGCAGCTCGACGAGGCTGTAATCGGGCCGGATGCTGATGTGCCCGAAGTCGCTGCGGCGCAGCCCACCCTCGTTGGCGATGGCGCCGACGATCGCGCCCGGCACCACGCGGTGGCGCTTGCCGACGCTGATCCGGTAGGTCGCCAGCTCCTGGCCGCTCTCGCGGGAGAACGACGGGCCACGGGGGGCCCGGTCCTCGTCGTCGAAGCGACGCGGGGCGCGCTCCCGATCCCGATCCCGGTCGCGATCGCGCTCACGACGCGGCGCGGGCTCCGGCTCGGCCTCCATGAAGAAGTTGTCGCCGTCGAAGCCGCCGACGGCCAGCGCCGCCGCGATATCGACCAGCGGCGTGTTGTGCTCGGCCTCGTAGTCCTCGATCAGCTTGCGGAACAGCGCCACATTGTCCGAGGCCAGGTTCTCGGTGATCATGTCGCCGAACTTGGAGACGCGGGTCGCGTTGACGTCGTCGACGCTGGGCAGCTGCATCTCGATCAGCGGATGCCGGGTGGCGCGCTCGATCGACTTGAGCAGATGCCGCTCGCGCGGGGCGACGAACAGCAGCGCCTGCCCCGAACGGCCCGCGCGACCGGTGCGGCCGATGCGGTGCACGTAGGACTCGGTGTCGTGCGGGATGTCGTAGTTCACGACGTGCGAGATGCGGTCCACGTCGAGACCACGGGCGGCCACGTCGGTGGCGACCAGGATGTCGAGCGCGCCCGACTTCAGCTGGCCGATGGTGCGCTCACGCTGGTTCTGCGCGATGTCACCGTTGATCGCCGCGGCGGAGAAACCACGCGAGCGCAGCTTCTCGGCCAGCTCCTCGGTGGCCTGCTTGGTGCGGACGAAGATGATCATCGCCTCGAAGTCCTCGACCTCGAGGACGCGGGTGAGGGCGTCGAGCTTGCGCTGGTGCGACACCTGCACGTAGCGCTGGGTGATGTTGGTGTTGGTCTGGGTCTTGGACTTGACCGTGATCTCGACCGGCTCGTTCAGGTACTGCTTGGAGATCTTGCGGATCGCGCCCGGCATGGTCGCCGAGAACAGCGCGACCTGCTTGTCGTTGGGCGTATCGCGCAGGATGCGCTCCACGTCTTCCTGGAAGCCCATCTTGAGCATCTCGTCGGCCTCGTCGAGCACCAGGTAGCGCAGCTGCGACAGGTCGAGCGTGCCCTTCTCCAGGTGATCGATCACGCGGCCGGGCGTACCGACGACGACGTGCGCGCCGCGCCGCAGACCCGACAGCTGCACGCCGTAGCTCTGCCCGCCGTAGATGGGCAGCACGTGCAGGCCGGGGATGTGCGCGGAGTACTTGCCGAACGCCTCGGCGACCTGAATGGCCAGCTCACGGGTCGGCGCCAGCACCAGCGCGCTGGGCTTCTTCTGGGCGGTGTCCAGACCCATCAGGATCGGGATCGCGAAGGCAGCGGTCTTGCCGGTGCCGGTCTGGGCGAGGCCGACGACGTCCGCGCCCTGCAGCAACGGAGGAATGGTCGCCGCCTGGATCGGGGACGGCGACTCGTAGCCCACATCGGCGATGGCCGCGAGGACGCGGTCATCGATCCCGAGATCGGCGAATGTCGGGCCTTCTTCGTGCCTGTCGTCGTCGGCAGGAACGCTGTCGACCTCATTGGTACTCATTGACCAGCAGTTTACTGCCTGACGGTAGCTGTCCCGGCCACCGGGTGAATACGGTGAGACCTATGCAACTGCAGAACGGGTCAGCGCATCAGGAACCGGCACCGGACGCGGTGCCGATCGCGGTCGTCCAATTCGCTCCCCAGACCGACCCCACCGCCAATCTCGCGGCCCTGCGCGAACACCTGCGCACGGCCGCCGAAGCGGGCGCCAAGGTGGTCCTCGCCCCCGAGTACTCGATGTTTGCGGTGACCCGGCTCGACGAGCGGGTGGTGGCGGCCGCCGAGCCGCTCGACGGCCCGTTCACCACCGGACTCAGCGCGCTCGCAGCCGAATTCGGGGTGCATCTGATCGCCGGAGTCGTCGAGCGGACGGCGCCGGACGCGACCAGGATCAGCAATACGCTCGTCGCCCACGGACCCGACGGCGCGCGCGTCGCGGTGTACCGGAAAGTGCATCTCTACGACGCGTTCGGACATCTGGAATCCGACGTCGTCGAGGCCGGTCCGCTCGTCGCGCCCGCCACCTTCACCGTCGACGGTGTGATATTCGGCATGCAGACCTGTTTCGATCTGCGTTTCCCGGAGGGTTGTCGGCGTGTCGCGGCGGCGGGCGCGCAGGTGCTGCTGCTGCCCGCGCAGTGGATTCCCGGCCCGGCGAAAGTCGACCAGTGGACCACGCTGCTGCGCGCCCGCGCGATCGAGAACACCATCTACGTGGCCGCCGCCGATCAGTGCCTGCCGCGCGGGGCGGGCGCGTCGATGATCGTCGACCCGGCGGGCGTTGTCCTGGCCGAGCTGGGTGACGAACCCGGCGTGCTCACCGCCTCGATCGATCCGGCGCATCTGGCCCGGGTCCGCACCGCCAATCCGAGCCTGTCGCTGCGCCGGTTCGCGATCACCGAGCGCGTATCGCCGGAGCTCGCCACGGAGTAGCGTTCGAGACGTGGTCTACCCGGATCGGGCAGCGGCGGGCCGCGTCCTCGGCAAGGCCCTGGAACACCTGCGGGTCCCGCGCCCACTGGTGCTCGGGCTGCCGCGCGGTGGCGTTCCGGTGGCGGCCGGAGTCTGCGCGGTCGTCGGCGGTGACCTCGACATCCTGCTGGTCCGCAAGCTGGGCCTGCCCTGGCAGCCGGAATTGGCGATGGGCGCGCTCGGCGAGGGCGGCGTGCTGGTGGTCAACCGCGATGTCGTGGAGCGCAGCGGGGTGACGCAGGAGGCGTTCGACGAGGTCGAGCGGGCCGAGCGGGCCGAACTGGCGCGCAGGCAGCGCGCGCTGCGCACCGGCGACCCCGTGCCGCTCGCCGGACGGGTGGTGCTGATCGTCGACGACGGCATGGCGACCGGCGCGACCGTGGTGGCCGCGTGCCGGGTGGCCAGGGCCCGGCATCCGGACCGGATCGTGGTCGCGATGCCGGTGTCCTCGCCCGAGGCCGCGCGGCGGGTGCGCCGCGAGTGCGACGAACTGGTCTGTCTGTGGACGCCGGCCGATCTCGGCGGGGTCGGCATGGCCTACCGCGACTTCCACCAGCTCACCGACGACGAGGTCCGCGAGCTCCTGGGCGATCAGCCGAAGCACTGACCTTCGCCGCGATAGGTCGGCACCGTGGTGCGCGTTCCGGCCTCGTCGACGAGGTGGATGCGGTCGAAACGCTCGCACAGTTCGCCGGCCTTCGCGTGCCGGAACCACACCCGATCGCCGATCTCGAGCTCGGCGCCACCGGCCAGCGGGGTCTGCACCTCCCCCGCGCCTTCGGCGCCGAGCAGCTTCAGGCCCGCGGGCCACACCGGCAGCGGCACCCGGCTCGGGCCCGCCGGGCCGGAGGCGATGTAGCCGCCCGCGAAGACGGTGGCGATGCTCGGGGTGGGCTTGCGCAGCACCGGGGTCGCGAAGAACAGCGCGGGGCGCGGGGTGAACGAGCGGTAGTGGTCGAACAGGGTCGGCACGTACAGTCCGGAACCCGCGGTCACCTCGGTGACCTCCGGGTCGGTGATCGAGACCTCGATCGAACCGGTGCCCCCGCTGTTCACGATCTCCAGCGGACCGGTGACCATGCGCACCGCGTCGAGCACCCGGGACCGCCTGCGGCCGATCTCGGCGGCCGAGAGCCGCTTGACCACCCGCACGGCGGGATTGGTGTCGGGCAGGCCGGCGATCTGGGCCTCGTAGGTCATCACGCCGACCACGTCGAACCCGCGCCTGCGGGCCTCGGCGGCCAGCTCGGCGGCCTGATCGGGGCTGCGCACCGGCGAGCGGCGGGTGCCCAGGTGCAGCGGACCGATGCGCAGCGCGGCGTCGACGTCGAGGCAGACCCGGGGATGGACCAGGTCGGTGCCGAGCGCGGCGCGGGTGAGTTCGAGCTGGGCGACGTCGTCGATCATCAGGGTGATCGCGGCCAGCAGGTCGGGCGACGCGGCGAGTTCGGCCAGCGCGGCCCGGTCGGTGACCGGGTAGCCGAGCAGCACGTCGCGGGCGCCGAGGCGGACCAGCCAGATGGCCTCGCGCAGCGAATAGGCCATGATGCCGGCGAAGCCGCCCCGGGCGGTGAGTCCGTCGCCGAGCACGCGTTCCAGCACGGCACGGCAGCGCACCGATTTGCTGGCGACCCGGACCGCGACGCCGTTCGCGCGGCGGACCAGGTCGGCGGCGTTGGCGTCGAGCGCGGCGAGGTCGACCGCGGCCAGCGGCGGATCGAGCTCGGCGGTCGCCGCGTGCAGATGGTGCAGCGATGTCGTCTGGGTCACTCGACTACTGAACCACCTATTTGGTCAGTCGTCCAGTATCCGGTGGGTCAGACTTCGACGGCCTTGAGCGTCAGGCAGCCGACCAGGTCGTCGATGACCACCAAGGTGGTCTCGTCGTTGCCGTCGGCGAGCCAGCGCAGCACCGCGCCGTAGAGCACCGAGACGATGTAGGTGGCGATCGAGTCGAGCGGCTCGAGCCACTGCGTCCCCGACAGCCGGGCGCACAGACCGAGGAAGGAAATGGCCTCTTCGTCCATCTGCCGGAACAGCGCGGTCGCGGTGGGATCGCCGACCGACTCGCCGGAGGCCGACCACCGTTGCCGCAGCGTTTGCAGCGCGGCGTCGTACGCGGCGATCTGGCGGTCCGGCTCGGCCTTCACCAGCGGCCAGTAGGCGCTCATGCCCGCGTGCAACAGCACGCGCAGCCCCCGCACGCCGGTGGCGTCGCAATTCGCGGCGGCTTGCTCCACGGCCTGACATACGGCGGGCCGGAGCGATGTCTCGGTTAGTTCACGACTGGCGCTCAACGACAACTCCTCGGCAACAAATTTCGCTGCCCGCGGCGATGCGAGCTAGTGGAGAGGATGGACCCGTACGGATCAACCTATCCAGCGAGCTCGATCTTAGAAGGTTTTCTGGATTCACGAACTGGTTCAGCCGTCCTTTTCAGACTGAAAGATTGTTTTGTTATCCGAATGCGACCTTTTGTAAAACCGACCATACGGCTTGAATAGTTCACATTCACCACAGACGGCGCCCCTACGCCATCATCTGCGCACTGGTCGAGTGTACAAGTCTTCGCAGGTGAGGGCCCGGCGCCTGTGGGCGACGGCACAGTGGCACCCAGCGAAACGGACACCACACAGTGCGTGTCGGATCCGCGAACTCCGTCGCGGGCGCGGCGGAACCGTCGATAACCTGGACGAGTGACTCTCTCGCCTCCCGCCGATCAGTTCGCCCTCAGTGGCACCTTCAATTTCCGCGATGTGGGCGGGCTGCGCACCGCTGACGGTTCGACGATCAGGCCCGGCGTGCTGCTGCGCTCGGCCCAGCTGAGCGGCCTCGACGAGAAAGGGCACGACACCCTGCGCGGCCTGCGGGTCACCGACGTGCACGATCTGCGCGGCCTGGCCGAGATCGACCACATCGGCCACGACACCCTGCCCGCGGGCGTGCGGCTGCACGTCACCCCGTTCGACTCGCGGATGGGCGAGGCGCCGCCGCACGAGGCCACGACCGTCTCGGCGCGCACGCACATGATCGAGGTCTACCGGCAGTTTCCGGTGATGCCGGAGGCGCACGCCGCGATCACCCGCCTGGCCACCTCGCTCGCCGGGGGCGATGGCGCCGCGCTGGTGCACTGCGCGGCGGGCAAGGACCGCACCGGCTGGGCGGTCGCCACGCTGCTGCGCGCGGTGGAGGTCACCGAGGACGAGGTCTACACCGACTACCTGGCCAGCAACGCCGCCGTCGAACCGCTACGGCGGCTGCTCGAGCCGAAGATCGGCGACGGCGCGGCTCTGTCGGTCGACCTGCTCGGCGTGCACGAGGAATACCTGCGCACCGCCGACCGCACCGTGCGCGAGACCTACGGCGACACCGAGGGCTACCTGGCCGCCATCGGGCTGACCGGCACGCTGCGCGCGGCGCTGCACGCCCGGCTGCGCTGACTACAGCCCGCTGACCCGGCGCTGCCGCACCGGCAGCACCGCGCGGACCAGCCCGTTGTCCTCGATGCTCACCAGATTGCCGGTGTGGAACCAGCTTCCGCTGAACCGGGCGACCGAGGCGTCGGGGTCGTTCCAATAGCGCCTGCTGACATTCGGGCCGCGGCACAGCAATTCGCCGCGGCCCGCACTCGCCTGCGGTCCGCACAGTGCCAATTCCGTACCGCCGAAAGCGAATCCGAGGGCGGATTCGGAGGTGGTGAGATCGGTGTCGTCGACCATCAGGCCGATGCCGCTGGTCTCCGTCGCGCCCCAGACCGACCACTGCCTGGCCGCCGGGAAAAGGTCGTGCAAGGCCGCCGTCAGCGTGGCCGGAGCGGCCGCGGCGGCGCGTTCGGAGCGGTGACAGGCCTTGCTGATCCGCCGCACGCCCGCGCCCGCCCGGCGGGCGGCGAGTTCGGGGAGCAGGCCGGCGAAGATGCGCGGGGTGCCCGAGACGGTGTCGATCCGCTCGGTGTCGAGCACATCGGCCAGATCGCGCGCCCCCGGCGCGAGCACCACGGTGCCGCCGACGGCGAAGGTCGGCAGCAACTGGTCGACGCAGCCGCTGGCGTGGGCCAACGGCAGCAGCACCAGGTTGCGCAGGCCCTCGGCGGGCAGATCGAGCGCGCCGATCACCGACGACACCGCGGAGAGCAGGTTCTCGTTGGTCAGCTCGACGCCGGTCGGCACCGGCCGCCGGGCGGCGGTGCCGGTGTAACAGAGCAGCGCCGGATCCTCCAGTGCCGCACCGTCATCGATATAGGCGGCGCTGTCGGGCAGCGGGCCGTCGGGGCCGAGCACGAAATCGGCGCTGCTGTCGGCGATCACCCGGTCGGCCACCGCGGCGGGCAGCGTATCGGGGACGAGCACCGGGACCGCGCCGGAGAGCAGCGCGCCGAGGAACGCCTGCACCCAGCGGGCGCTCGTCGGCATGTGCACCGCGACGCGGTCGCCGTAGCCGATGCCGCGGTCCTGCAGCCCACCGGCGATCCGGGAGGCACTGTGCCACAGCTCGCGGTAGGTCATGCGCGGCCCACCCACCTCGACGACCGCCTCCCGGCCGGTGAACGCGTGTACCCGCAGGTCGAGCAGTTCGGTGAGGGCCGGGCTGAGGTCGCCGTAGCGCAGGATGCCGTCCGATCCCCTGGTCAGCCGCCCGGCCGCAGCGTGGGCGGGGAACTCGATGATGGTCGCGCCCGGTTCGTGCTCGCTCTGACCCATCAGGACCTCCACGTACGTCGATGCGGCACCGCACCTGTGACTATATGACGTGGATCACACAACTGTCAGGCACTCGGCGCGCTCATTCGCCGCGATAGGTCGCCTTCCCCGGGCCGATCTCGAGGAAACTGCGCACCGCGCCGCGCAGGTCGGCGGTCGCGAACAGCTCGCCCGAGACGTCCGGCGTCACCGAATCCGCGTGTGCCACACCACCGGACCGCCACGCCTCGATGATCTGCTTGGTCGCCGCGTGCGCGCGGGTGGGGCCGGCGGCGAGCCGGGCGACCAGTTGCAGCGCGGCGGCCTCGACGTCGTCGTGCACCCCGTTGACCACGCCCCAGTCGGCCATCGTGGCGGCGTCGTAGAGGTCACCGGTCATCACGAACTCGCGGGCGCGACCCGAGCCGGCCCGTTCGGCCAGCCGCTGCGGGCCGCCCATCGACGGCGTCAGCCCGACGACCGTCTCGACCAACCCGAACTTCGCCTTCGGCGCGGCCAGGATGAAGTCGCAGGCCAGCGCGATCTCGAAGGCCGCGGTGAGGGTGAGACCGTGCGCGGCGAAGACCACCGGGCACGGCAGCGCCTCGATCGGGTGGATGATCTGGGCGAACAGGTCGTTCCACAGCCGGGCGCCCTCCTCGACGGTGAGCCCGTCGAAGATGTTGACGTCCACGCCACCCGAGACGACCTTGCCCTCGGCCCGGATCAGCACCGCGCGCGGCGGCTGCTTGCCCACCGCGGCGATATCGGCGATCAGCGAGTCGATGAGGCGGCGGTCGAACAGGTTCAACGGCGGGTGGGCGATGGTGATCGTCGCGATCTCGGCACCGGCTTCGGTGAAGTCGCGGATCAAACGGGTCGGCTGCGTTGCGCTCATCCGGTCAGACTAGAACCAGCTCCGGCGCGAGGACCAGGGTGGAGATCGCGCCCACATCGTGGAACCAGCGGGGTGTCGGCGCTCGTTGGCATGATGAGCTGTCGGGGACCGCGGTGCCCTACAGTTCGTTTCGTCGGGGCGGAAGAGGAGGACGACGCCGTGTTCAACAAAGCGATCGAGAAGGCCGTGGTCGATGTGCTCGACACCGGTTCCAAGCTGCAGGCGCCCGCCGTGCGTCGCTACGTCGAATTCCTACGTGAACGCCATCCCGCCGAGAGCCCCGCCCAGATCGTGGAGCGGCTGGAGAAGCAGTACCTGCTCGCCGTCACCGGCAGTGGTGCCGCGGTCGGCGCGACCGCGGCCGTGCCCGGCATCGGCACGCTGGCCGCGCTCGGCGCGATCAGCGCGGAGACCGCGTTCTTCATGGAGGCCTCGGCCCTGTTCACTCTCGCCGAGGCCTATGTGCACGGCATCGAGCCCGAGGACAAGGAAGCCCGGCGCGCGATGGTGCTCGCCGTCGTCCTGGGCGACGCGGGCATGGCGATCGTGCAGAAGGGACTCGGCACCTCGTCCAAGAACTGGGCGGGCGCGCTGGCCAACAAGGTGCCCGGCATCTCCGCGATCAACAACAAGCTGGTGCAGCAGTTCATCAAGCGCTTCATCACCAAGCGCGCCGCGCTGATGGCGGGCAAGATCCTGCCCGCCGGCATCGGCGCCGCCATCGGTGGCGCGGGCAACCGGGCGCTGGGCAAGGTGACGATCGACAACGCGCGCAAGGCTTTCGGGCCCGCGCCCGCGTTCTGGCCCTCGCCGCTACACCCGGTCATCGACGCCGATCCGCTGCCGGCCATCGACGCCGCGACCGCGAAGAAGCGGTGACCGGGCGCCGCGGCGACGCTGTGCGACTGCGCGGCGTCGGCAAGCAGTTCGAGCTGGTCCACGCCGTGCACGAGGTCGGCTTCGCGGTGCCCGCCGGTGCGGTCACCGCGCTCGTCGGACCCACCGGCGCGGGCAAGTCGACGGTGCTGCGGATGGTGCTCGGCCTACAGAAACCGACCACGGGCACCGTCGAGATCGACGTGCCCGGCACCGGACCGGGCGCGGTGGGCGCGGTACTGAGTCCGCGCGGACTGCATCCGGCGCGCACGGTCCGCGATCATCTGCGCTGTTACGCGCCGGTCGCGGGGGCGTCCCGCCGGCGCGTGGACGCGGTGCTGGCCGAGACCGGGCTCGCCACGGTCGCCGAAACGGTGATCGCTCAGCTGCAGCCGGGCCAGCAGACCCGGTTGGCGCTGGGCACCGCGCTGCTGGCCGATCCCCCGCTGCTGGTCCTGGACGACCCGTTCACCGGCGCCGACGGCGTGGAGCGTGGCTGGCTGCACGAGCTGCTGCGCGGGCACACCGCTCGCGGCGGCACCGCGCTGATCAGCGCCGACAAGCTGGCCGATGTGGTGGCCACCGCCGATCATCTCGTCGTGTTGAGCGAGGGCGCGGTCGTCTGGCAGGGCACGCCGGCCAAGCTGCGCCGCGGCCATCCCGACCGGCTGGTCGTGGCCGCCTCGCCCTCGATCGCGCTGGCCACCGCGCTGGCCGCGCGGGGCTACACCGACGCGGTGATGCGGCCCGACGGCAGGCTGGCCGTCGCCGAGGCGAGCGAGGCCACCATCCGCGCCGTCGCCGAGGCCGCGCAGGTGCGCATCGGCAGCATCGTCGCCGATCCGATCCATCCCGACCGGGTACTCGCCTCGCTCACCAAACCCCGCGGGCACCGGCACACCGTGCCCGCGCCGCAGGCGAATCCCGCCGGTGTCGCCCCGGCGCCGACCTCGTATGGGATGCCACGATGACCTCAGTGCTGCCCGCCGATCTCCTGCCCGGCCTCGAGTCCGAGGCGCGCAAGGTCGTCGCCGTGCGCCCGACCCGCCTGCTGCTCGGCGCGCCCGTGGCCCTGGCGCTGATCGGCACGCTGATCACCGCGCTGCTGTCGGGCCCCGCCGACCCGAAGGGGCAACCCGCCACCGGCGCCGCGACCATCGGGCTCTATCTCGGGCTGGCCGCGGTGTTCGTGGTGGCCGCCCTGCTCGGCATCGCCGCCACCGGTGGCGAGTACCGGCGCAAGACCATGGCGCTGACCGCCCTGTTCGCCCCCGATCGCGACCAGCTGGCGACCGCGAAATTCGTCACCACCGCCGCGTTCGCCTTCGCGGTGGCGCTCGCCGCCGAAGTGGCGAGTCTGCTGGCGCTGCTGGTGGCGGGGCGCGGCAAGTTCGACTTCGGCTGGCAGCTGTTCGAGGTGCTCGGCGCCGGTCTGCTGGTCGCCATGTGCTGGGCGGTGATCGGCGCGGGCCTCGGCCTGCTGCTGCGCACGGTCAGCGGCACGGTCTGGCTGCTGCTGGGCTGGGCCTTCATCCTGGAGCCGCTGATCTGGGTCGTGGTCAAGGGCTTCGGCGCCGGTGGCTTCGCCACCCTGCTGCCGGTCTCGGCCACGGTGGCCGGAGTCAGCGCGGGCTCGTTCGCGGAGGCCGAGGTCTTCGCGCCGACCCCGGCCGCCCTGGTGGTCCTGCTGTTGTGGACCGCCGGAATCGGCGCCGCGGGCTGGTGGGACCTGCGCACCCGCGACCTGTAGGCCCGGTGGCAGCCACCGAACCGGGCTGGATCCGCAGACTCTGGCGCTTGAGCCTGGGCCATCCCCGGCTGATCGCGGGCATCACCGCCTCCGTGCTGGCCGGCGCGGTCGTCTCGATCGCGGCGCCGCTGGCCACCAAACGCGCCGTCGACGCGGCGGTCGCGGGCGACACGACGGTCATCGGCGGTGCCGCGGCGCTGCTCGCCCTGCTGGCGGTCGGCCGGTTCGTCGTCACCTTCGCGCGCAGGCTCTGGGCGGGCAAGCTGTCGCTGGAGGTACAGCACAGTCTTCGGGTATCGCTGCTGGCCGCGCTGCAACGCCTCGACGGCGCGGGGCAGGACGCGATCCGCACCGGCCAGGTGGTGTCGCGCTCGATCACCGATCTGCAGCTGGTGCAGGGATTGCTGGCGATGGTCCCGTGGTCGGGGTTGGCGGTCCTGCAGTTCGTCCTCTCGGCGGTGGTGATGGTGTGGCTGAGCCCACCGCTGGCCCTGGCCGCGCTGCTGGTCGCGCCCGCGATGGCGGTGATCGTGCTGCGGCTGCGGCCACGGCTGTACGCGGCGACCTGGTCGGCGCAGCAGCGCGCCGCCGACCTGGCCGAACACGTCGAGCAGACCGTCACCGGGGTGCGCGTGGTGAAGGGGTTCGGGCAGGAGGCCCGGATGGTCGACGTGCTCGAGGACCACAGCCGCCGCCTGTTCGCCGAGCGGCTGCGCGCCGCCAGGATCAACGCCGGGTTCGCCCCCGTGGTCGCGGCGCTGCCGCAGGCCGGGCTGGTCGCGGTGATCATCGTCGGCGGCGTGCTGGCCCGGCAGGGCGCGATCGGCGTCGGCACCTTCCTCGCGTTCACCGCCTACCTGGCCACCATGACGTCCTCGGCCCGCACGATCACCTCGGTGGTGATCATGGGTCAGCTCACCAAGGCCGCCGTCGACCGGGTATTCCAGGTCATCGACGCGGCGCCGGTGCTGGTCGATCCGGACAAGCCGGTCGCCCTGCCCACGGGCCCGCTCGGCATCGAATTCGACGCGGTGAGTTTCGGATTCGAGGCCGGTCAGCCGGTGCTGCGCGACCTCGATCTCACCGTGCGGCCGGGCGAGACGGTCGCCGTCATCGGTCCGGCCGGGTCGGGCAAGTCGACGCTGTCGCTGCTGCTACCCCGCTTCTACGCGCCCGACGCGGGCCGGATCAGTCTGGTCGGCACCGACGGCACCCGGGTCGACCTGGCCGAGTTGCGCGCCGACGAACTGCGCGGCGCGCTCGGGGTGGTCTTCGACGATCCCTTCCTGTTCTCCGACACCATCGCCGCCAATATCGCCCTCGGCCGTCCCGGGGCCACCGATGCCGAGATCAGGGCCGCCGCGACCGCCGCCGTCGCCGACGAGTTCATCGCCGAACTCCCCGACGGCTACGACACCGTCATCGGCGAGCGCGGCCTGACGCTGTCCGGCGGGCAGCGCCAGCGCATCGCCCTGGCCAGGGCCCTGCTCACCCGCCCGCGCGTGCTCGTCCTCGACGACGCCACCTCCGCGGTCGACGCCGTCACCGAGGCGGAGATCTTCCGCAGGCTGCCCGACCCCGGCGGCCGGACGACACTGATCCTGGCCCACCGCGAGTCCACACTGGCCCAGGCCGACCGGATCATCCGGCTGCCCGCGCCCGCCGGCTCCGCGGTGCCCACCGCGCCCACGCTCACCACGAAACACCCCGACGGTGGTCGCCCCCGCTCGATGGCCGCGGCGGCGACCGACCTCAGCGAGACACCCGAACTGCGCGCCGCCGTCGACGCGCTGCCCCCGGCCACCGAATCTCCCGGCCTGCCCGGCGACCTGCGGGCCCCGCAGCCCGATTTCGGCCTGCGCGCGCTGCTGCGCCCGGTACGCGGCCTGGTCTGCGCGGTGATGCTGCTGCTGACCGTCGACGCGTTGATCGGCGTCGCCTTCCCGCCGCTGGTCCGCTACGCCATCGACACCGGCGTCACCGCGGGCGACGGCACCGCGCTCGCGCTCGCCGGCATCGTCGGGATCGGGCTGGTGCTGGCCGGGCTGGTCGTCGGCGCGGCCGTCACCGTGCTCACCGCGCGCACCGGCGAACGCGTGCTGTTCGGGCTGCGGGTGCGCAGTTACGCGCACTTGCAGCGGCTCGGCCTGGATTTCTACGAGCGCGAACTGTCCGGCCGGATCATGACCAGGATGACCACCGACGTCGACGCGCTCTCGACGTTCCTGCAGACCGGCGTCGCCACCGGTCTGGTCGGGCTGATCACCCTGGTCGGCGTGGCCATCGGCCTGGTCTTCATCGACGCGGGCCTGGCGCTGATCGTGCTGGCCACCGTGCCGCCGATGCTGCTGGCGACGCTGGCGTTCCGCCGGGTGTCCTCCTCGGCCTACACCGTCTCCCGCGAGCGGGTGTCGGTGGTCAACGCCGACTTCCAGGAGAACATCGCGGGTTTGCGCGCCGTGCAGGCCGCGCGCAACGAGCCGAGCGCCGCGCGCCGCTTCGCCGAGTACTCGCACCGCTACCGTGACGCCCGCGTCCGTGCCCAGCGCGCCATCGCCGCCTATTTCTCCTTCGGGCTGGCCTGGGCCGACCTCGCCCTGGCCGTGGTGGTGTACCTCGGCGCGAACGCGGTCGCCGACGGCCGGACCACGACCGGCACGCTGGTCGCCTTCGTGCTGTATCTGGGCCTGCTGTTCGGCCCGATCCAGGAGCTCTCGCAGGTCTTCGACGGCTATCAGCAGGCCAGGGTCGGCCTGCGCCGGATCGGTGACCTGCTGCGCACCGAGTCCTCCATCGCGGCCGATCCACCGGACGCGGTGACGATCGACCGGCTCGACGGCGAGATCGTCTTCGACGACGTGCGCTTCCGCTACCCCGGCGCCAACGCCCCCGCCCTGGACGGGGTCTCCTTCACCGTCCCCGCGGGCTCGACGCTCGCGCTCGTCGGCGCGACCGGCGCGGGCAAATCGACGATCGTGAAGCTGCTGGCTCGTCTCTACGACCTCCCGGACGACCCGGCGGCGGGCTCGATCCGCGTCGACGGCGTCGATTTACGTAAATTTGTGCTCACCGACTATCGCGGCCGGCTGGGAATTGTGCCTCAGGAAGCTCACCTGTTCACCGGTGACGTCGCGAGCAACATTGCGTTCGGGCAACCTTTCGCCACGGCAGTGGACATCGGCACCGCGGCCGCCACCGTCGGCGCGGCGGAGATGATCGACGGATTACCGCAAAAAATGAACCAACCGGTCGGTGAAAGAGGGCGTGGATTATCCGCCGGACAGCGTCAGCTGATCGCGCTCGCCCGGGCCGAACTGGTCGATCCCGATCTGCTCCTGCTCGACGAGGCCACCTCGACACTGGATCCGCAGACCGAGGCATCGGTGCTGGTAGCGAGTCGATCGCTGGCACGCGGCCGGACCACCGTCGTGGTCGCGCACCGGCTCGCCACCGCGGCGCGGGCCGACCTCGTCGGCGTGGTCGAACAGGGCCGCGTGGTGGAATTCGGCACGCCGCAGGAACTGCTGGCCCAGGGCGGACGTTACGCGCGACTCTGGGCGGCGGGCGGCGAAGCCGAGGGAATACTGTCGGCGCGTGACCGGTAGCAGCCGGGGAGATCGGGTCAGTCGCAACACGGGTATGCCGCTGGGCATATGCTCGGTGAGGGCGCATCGGCAGCCATCCGCTGATACCCCTGCCGGGCACGTCACAAACGTCGCAGCGCGAAGAACGAAATGAGGCGAACACCAGCTGTGAGCAGCTCAACTTCCCAGTTCGGACAGAACCAGTGGCTAGTCGACGAGATGTATCAGAAGTTCAAACAGGACCCATCCTCGGTCGACGCCAGTTGGCACGAGTTCCTCGCGGATTACACCCCGGAGGTCGGCGCCGAATCCGGTAACAGCCAGACTCCGGCTCCCGCCGCGGCACCCGCGCCGGCCGCCGCTCCCGCGCCTGCC
>NZ_JBCGFB010000137.1:0-15188 GCF_038752175.1 Nocardia sp. No.11
CTGACCCGGCCACGGCGCGTCGGCGGGGCGCAACGGCACCGCGCTCGCCGTGGCCGCCGCGTAGGCGAGCACCCCGGCGACCGCGGTCGCGTTCACGATCTCCCCGGCCAGCGCCGCCCGGACCGCCTCGGCGACCGGCATCCTGACCAGTTCGAGATCGGCTTCCTCGTGCTCGGGCTCCGGCCGATCGGTCGCGGTGAGCCCGGTCGCGCAGAACACCCGCAGCGCCTCGTCGGTGAACCCCGGCGACAACGCGACGTCCACCAGCACCGACCACTCGGCGGCGGCCAGGCCCGTCTCCTCGGCCAGCTCACGCTTGGCCGCGGTGAGCGGGTCCTCGCCGTCGATGTCGAGCAGCCCGGCGGGCAGTTCCAGCAGCCGGGTCCGGATCGGATGCCGGTACTGGCGGATCAGGACGATGTTGCCGTCGTCGTCGAGGGCGAGCACCGCGACCGCACCGTGGTGCTCGATGACCTCGCGCTCGGCGACCCGCCCGTCCGGCATCGCGACCTGATCCTGGCGCAGGGCCAGGATCGCGCCGCTGTAGAGCACCCGGCTGGAGACCGTCTCGAAGTCATGACTACCGGGCTGGCTCACGTCGCTGCTCTCCCGCTCAGAGATCCGCGGCCTGCTCCGCGAGCTCTTCCTCCGGGAAGTCTACGGGAAGGCGTTCGGCCAGTTTGTATTTCAACGCCGCGTTGATCAGCGCGGCGAAGAGCGGATGCGGCCTGGTCGGACGGCTCTTGAGCTCCGGGTGCGCTTGGGTGGCGACGAAGAACGGATGCACCGAGGCCGGGTACTCGACGAACTCCACCAGGTGCCCGTCGGGCGAGGTGCCCGAGAACACCAGACCGCTCTTGGCGATGGCGTCGCGGTAGGCGTTGTTCACCTCGAACCGGTGCCGATGCCGCTCGGAGACGTGCTCGGAGCCGTACGCCTGCGCGACGACCGAGCCCTTCTGCAAGGTGGCCGGGTAGGCGCCGAGGCGCATGGTGCCGCCCAGATCGGCCTCGCCGGCGACGACGTCTTCCTGGTCGGCCATGGTGGAGATGACCGGGTTCTTCGTGTCGGGCTCGAACTCGGCCGAGTTGGCGTCGTCGATACCGACCGAGCGCGCGGCCTCGATGACCACGCACTGCAGACCGAGGCACAGGCCCAGCAGCGGGATGCCGCGGTGGCGGGCGTAGCGGATGGCGCCGAGTTTGCCCTCGATGCCGCGGATGCCGAACCCACCGGGGATCAACACGGCGTCGACGTCACGCAGCGCCGCCTGGGCGCCCGCCTCGGTCTCGCACTCGTCGGAGGGCACCCAGCGGATGTTCACCTTCGCGCGGTGCGCGAAGCCACCGGCGCGCAGCGCCTCGGTGACCGACAGGTAGGCGTCGGGGAGGTCGACGTACTTGCCGACCAGCGCCACCTCGACGGTCTCGCGCGGGGAGTGCACGCGATCGAGCAGGTCGCCCCACACGGCCCAGTCCACGTCGCGGAACGGCAGGCCGAGCTTGCGCACCACATAGGCGTCGAGGCCCTCGCTGTGCAGCACCTTCGGGATGTCGTAGATCGACGGCGCGTCCGGGGTGGAGATGCACGCCTCCACGTCGACGTCGCACATCAGCGCGATCTTGTTCTTGAGCCCCTGCGGCACCTCACGGTCGCAGCGCAGGATCAGCGCGTCGGGCTGGATACCGATGTTGCGCAGCGCGGCCACCGAGTGCTGCGTCGGCTTGGTCTTGAGCTCACCCGAGGGCGCCAGGTACGGCACCAGCGACACGTGCAGGAAGAACACGTTGTCGCGGCCCACGTCGTGGCGGATCTGGCGCGCCGCCTCGAGGAACGGCTGCGACTCGATGTCGCCGACGGTGCCACCGATCTCGGTGATCACCACGTCCGGCACATGCCCCTCGAGATCGGGACCCTGCATCGCCAGGATGCGGTTCTTGATCTCGTCGGTGATGTGCGGGATGACCTGCACCGTGTCGCCCAGGTACTCGCCGCGGCGCTCCTTGGCGATGACCGTCGAATAGATCTGCCCGGTGGTCACGTTCGCGTCCTTGGACAGATCGCGATCGAGGAACCGCTCGTAGTGGCCGACATCCAGGTCGGTCTCGGCGCCGTCTTCGGTGACGAACACCTCGCCGTGCTGGAACGGGTTCATGGTGCCCGGATCGACGTTCAGATACGGGTCGAGCTTCTGCATCGTCACCCGCATGCCGCGCGCGGTCAGCAACTGACCGAGGCTGGAAGCGGTGAGACCCTTACCCAAAGAGGAGGCGACGCCACCGCTCACGAAGATGTGCTTGGTGGCATTTCGAGCCTGATTCCGTGTTTGACCCACGGAACTCCAGAGTAACAGGCACCCGCCTCTCCGCGTATTTTGCGGGTCGTTTGCGGCGGAGCGTGTTGCGCGCCGGACCGGCGGCCGGGTGCTCGGCGGGCGCGGGACGGGCCCGGCGGGTCACCCGGGTACTCGGGCGACCGGTCGTCCGGCACGACTGCGGAGGGAAACCTCAGCGAGGCATGGCGACCATGGTCAGCGAGGTCGCGGTTGGCCCGGTTCCATAGCGGCCCGCGCCGCCGGAAAGCTGTTCGGTGAAGGCGAGAGCCGTTGTCACCCTGCCGATTTCGCGGTCGGCATTGTCGACCGTGGTGACCGTCGTCGCCAGCGGTGCCTGGGCCCGGACATGGGCGATGGCGCCGTTGCCCTCGGCGGCCCCGGCACGCCCCGCGAGCACCGTGCCCGCCGCCCGCGCCCGGACCGCTCCGGTGAAGCGGGCGATAGTCGCGCCCTGTCCACTGTCGGATGCGACACCATTGCCGGTGACCACGACGGCCAGTTGCGCGGGTCGCACCGGCGTATCGCCGTAGGCGAGGAATCCGCCGCCGCGCAACGTCTCGAGGACCAGCGCGAGCTCGGGGGCGGTGCTGCGCGGCTGATTGGTCGCCGGGTCGAGCAGCAGGGTCAGGCCGAGCAGGTCGCCCGCCATGCTGCCCTGGTCCACGGCGCCGGTCCGCAACTGCGCGCCCGCGGGGACGATATTGGTCAACGCCGAGCGCATCCGGTCGCCCTCCCCCGCGTCGACGAAGGAGTCGGTGAGCGCGATCCGGCCGGTCACCTGCGCACCGGCGATCTCGAGCGCCTTGCTCACCCCGTCGATGTCACCGGGATCGGCGTCGGGGGTGGTGAAGACGACGACGCTGCGGTCGGTCAGGGTGCCGCCGAGCAGCTTGCCCGACGAGTCGGCGATGAAGCGGTCGGCGGCGTCGAGGCGAGCGGTGAGCTGTTCGTTCTGCGCGCTCAGCGCGTCGACCTGGCCGCGCAGGTCGTTCTTGTCCGAACGCAGCCCGGACAGCATGTCCGAGGCCAGGGTCTGTGAGCCGAGCACCACCCCGACGGCCAGCGCGAGGAAGATCGCGGCGATCGAGATGGCATGGTGACGCACCGAGATCACAGCAGACCACGCACCCACAGGACGAAGCGGTTCCAGTACTCGATCGCCCAGTCCAGCACCTCGGATCCGTTGTGCGAGGCCAGGATCACCACCACGATCGCGACCAGCGCCGCCAGCACCACCAGCGCCAGCGCGGCGCCGGAGGAGCGCTGCCGGTACAGCGTCGAGACCGCCTTGGCGTCGACGAGTTTCGCGCCGACCTTGAGCCGGGTCAGGAAGGTCGCCGGATTGCTGTCGCGACGGCCGCGGTCGAAGAAGTCCTCCAGCGAGGCGGGCGCGCCCGCCAGCACGATCAGCGACGCGCCGTGGTGATCGGCCAGCATCAGCGCCAGATCGGTAGGTGAGCCCGACGACGGGAAGGTGGTGGCGCCGATGCCGAGGTCCTGGATGCGCTCGAGACCCTTGGCGTGTCCGTCGGTGTCGGCGGGCAGGATCATCTCGGCGCCGGATCGCAGTGTCTCGGTGCTGATCTCGTCGGGATCGCCGACGATCAGGTCCGGCTTGTACTTGAGCTTGCGCAAGGTGTCGGCGCCCCGGCCCACGCCGATCAGGATCGGCGCGTACTCCTTGATGAACGGCTTGAGCCGCTGCAGTTCCTCCTGGTGCCCCGACCCGTCGGCGACGACGACCACGTGCCGGTTGCGCAGTTCGAGGTCGATGTCGGGGACCCCGATCCCGTCGATGAGCAGCGCGCTCTCGGTGCGGACGAACTCGGTGGTGTTGCCGGCGAACGCGTCGAGGTGGTCGGCCAGCCCGTTGCGCGCCTCGATCATCCGGTCGGCGATGGCCGACTCGTCGAACTCGATGCCCTCGACCAGGACCTCGGGTTCCTTCTTGGTCAGCTTGTCCGCGTAGACGATGCCCTCGTCGATGCGGACCTTCATACCGTCCTTGATCTTGCCGAACGCGTCGGCGGAGACGGCGTCCATCAACACGATGCCGTTGGCCACCAGCACTTCCGGGCCCAGATTGGGATAGCGGCCGGAGATGGACGGCGAGGTGTTGATCACCGCGACGACGCCCGCCTCGACCAGCCGATCGGCGGTGTGGCGGTCCAGATCGGTCTCGTCGAGGACCACGACATCCCCGGGTCCGACGCGCCGCAACAAGCGCCGGGTGTTGCGATCCACCCGGGCGATCCCGGTGACACCGGGCAGCGTTTCCGTGTTCCGCGACAACAACGCCGGCATCTTCATGTGGCCGATGATGCGGGCAAACCCTCAACCTTTGGTGGAGGCGCGCCGAATCACCGGTCACATTCGTCACTGTGATCCCGCGCGCACAGCAACCCGCGGGCCATCACCTCCGACCGCGCCGAACGGTCGCCGACGCTAGGTCTCGCCGTCCTGCCGCAACTTCGCCGCGACCTCGAGCGAGGTCGCGTGCAGGCGCTCGAACAGGTCTAGCACCAGGGCGAGCTGATCGTCGGAGTAGTCGTCGAGCGCGGCGGCGAAGCTGCGCGCGAGTAGTTCGTAGTGCGGGGCGATCTCATCGATCCGGGCCGGGATCGCGGTCACGATCACCCGCCGCCGATCCGCGACGTCGTGCTCGCGGCGCACATATCCCGCGGCCAGCAGCCGGTCGACCATCTTGGTCACCGCGCCGGTGGTGAGCGCGGTCTGCGCGGCCAGCTCCCCCGCGGTCGCCGGGCCGCCCAGCCGCAGCATGTTCAGGCAGCGCAGATCGGTGACGTGCAGGCCGAGCTTGTCGGCGACGGCCTGATGCAACATGACGCCATCGGTCGCGCTGCGCTGTGCGGCGACCGTCAACGCTGCCGCGAGCTCGGCCCTCCTGTCGGACATCCCTTGACACCTTCCGCTCCGCCCGGGGATTATCTTCCTAAGTCAGATTATTACTGAAGACACTACTTCCCGGATCGACCTCTGACCGATCGATCCTAGTTTTCCGGAGGGCGCCATGACCGATCCCCAGTCCGACGAACACGCGATCCGCGCCCTGTTCACGGCGACCAGCGATGCCTGGGCGGCCGGCGACGCGCGCGCGTTCGCCGCCGCGTTCACCGACGACGCCGAATACGTCACCTGGTTCGGCCGCCACTACACCGGCCGCGCGGCCATCGAAGCCTGTCACGCCGGGCTGTTCGCGAAATACCTGAAGAACACCCGCCTCGACGGCGAGATCACCCGGCTGCGCTTCCTGACCCCCGATGTCGCGGTCGTCGACGGCCGCGGCGCGGTGGTCAAGGGCAAGCGCACCCGGCGCAACACCAAGGACAACATCTACGTCGCCGTCCGCGACGACGGCCGATGGCGCTTCGCCGCCTTCCACAACACGAAATACCACTGGTTCTTCGATGCGATGACGGCCAGGTCGGAACGCGGATGACAACTACCCGTATGCTGCGGGTCACAGATACCTCGGACAGGAGACAATCCATGCCCCGCAGCACCGTCGAGACGGTTTTCGACGCACCTCGCGACATCGTCTACCGCCTTTTCACCGAGCGTGAGGCCGTCAGCCCCTACCTGCCGATTCAGGTCAAGCTCATCAAGCAGGGCGACCCGGCCACCGGCGTGGGCGCGCAGCACATCCTCGGCTTCGGCAAAGCCGGTGTCATCGAGGAGATCACCGCGCTGGTTCCCGGCGAGCGGATGGAGTACAAGATCGTCAAGGGCGCGCCGGTCAAGCGCCACGTCGGCATCATCACCTTCGCCGACACCAGCTCCGGCGGCACCCGCGTGGTCTACACGATGGAGTCCGAGCCGTCGCTGCCCGTGCCCGCGCCGGTCCTCGAATTCGGCCTTCGTCAGCTGACCAACCAGCTCATCGGCGGCGTCCGCAAAGCTCTGAAGTAGGCGCGTCGACGTCGCCCGCGGTCCGCGCGGGCGGCGTCACCCGCGTGGTCAGGCCGGAGCGCGCTCGGCCCGCGCGGTTTCCAGCAGTTCCTCCGCGTGCGCGCGGCCGGTCTCGGTGTCGTCGAGGCCCGCGAGCATGCGCGCCAGTTCGACCACCCGCTCCTCATCGGTCAGCGTGCGAACTCCGCTGTCCACCTTGCCTTTTCCATCATCGGACTTGTTCACCACCAGGTGCGTGTCGGCGAAGGCCGCCACCTGCGGCAGATGGGTCACCACGATCACCTGATGGGTGCGGGCCAGCCGCGCCAGCCGCTTGCCGATCTCCACCGCCGCCCGGCCGCCGACGCCGGCGTCGACCTCGTCGAACACCATCGTCGCGCCGTGATCCGATCCGGCGAGGACCACTTCGAGCGCCAGCATCACCCGGGAGAGCTCACCGCCGGAGGCGCTCTTGCTCAACGGCAGCGACTGCGCGCCGGAATGGGCCGAGAGCCGGAACTCCACCTCGTCGACACCGTGCGACCCGGCGTGCAGCTGCACGCCGTCGATCTCGATCGGCGCCGAGTCCTGCGCGTTGGCCTGCATCGGCCGTACCTGCACCTCGAGCCGGGCCTTGCCCATCGCGAGCCCACCGAGCTCGGTGCTCACCGCCGAAGCCAGCTTGCCCGCCGCCTTCGCGCGGGCGGCACTGAGCTTGCGGGCGGCCTCGCGGACCTTGCCCGCCGCGGTCTCCACCTCACCGGCGAGTTTGGCCAGCGCGTCCTCGGACACGTCCAGCGAATCCAGGCGGGCGCGCGACTCGTCGGCCCAGGCGATCACGCCGTCGATATCGGGCGCGTACTTGCGGGTCAGCGACTTCAGCTCGGCCTGCCGGTTGAGCATCGAGTCCAGCGCGCCGGGGTCCGACGGCAGTTCCGAGAGGTACCCGCTGAGTTCGGTGGTCACGTCGACGACCACCGCGATCGCCTCGCCCAGCCGCGGCGCCAGCCCGGTCAGCCCGGGGTCGTCGGCGGAGTCCAGCCGGGCCCGCGCGCCGCCGAGCAGATCGAGCACGCCGCCGCCGTCGGCGGCGGAGTCGGTGGGACCGGACAGCGCCTCGTGCGCGGCGACCGCGGCCTCGCGCAGCGAATCCAGATCGCTGAGCCTGCGGATCTCGGCGACGAGCCGGGTGTCCTCACCGGGCTCGGGCGCGATGCCGTCGATCTCGGCCAGCGAGTGCTTGAGCCGGTCGGCCTCGAGCGCCAGCTCCCGGCTGCGCGCCGTCCGCTCCAGCAGCTCCGAGCGCGCGTCGAGCCACGTCCGGCGATGCACCTGGTATTTGCGCAGCAGCCCGGCGACCCCGTCACCGGCGAACTGGTCGAGCGCGGCGAGCTGCTGTTCGGGCCGCTGCAGCCGCAGCTGGTCGTTCTGGCCGTGCACGGTCAGCAGCCGGGAGGTGAACTCGCCGAGCACCGCGGCGGGCACACCCCGGCCGCCCAGGTGCGCGCGGGAGCGCCCGTCGCTGTTGACGGTGCGGACCGCGATCACGCTGCCGTCCTCGTCGGCCTCGGCGGCGGCCGACTCCAGCACTTCGCCGACGGCCGCGCGGGCCGCGTCGTTGACGTCGTCGATGACGAACCGCCCCTCGACCACGGCCTTCGCCGCGCCGAGCCGAACCCGCCCGGCGTCGGCGCGGGCGCCGCTGAGCAGATGCAGGCTGGTGACCACCATCGTCTTGCCCGCACCGGTCTCACCGGTGAGGACGGTCAGGCCCGCATGGAACTGCGCGGTGGCCGTCGAGATGACGCCGAGTCCGTCAATCCTGATCTCTGTCAGCATCGCGGCTGTTCTCCGTTCGCTGTCTACCCCGCCAGCCGGTGACCGGCAGCTGGAACTTCCGCACCATCCGGTCGGCGAACGGCGCGGAATCCAGCCGCACCCACCGCACCGGTCGTTCGCCGCGCACCACTTCGGCGCGGCCGCCGCGCGGCAACGCCAGGGTCCGCCGACCATCCAGGAACACGATCGCGTCGTGCCCGGTCGCCACCGTCTCCACCGCGATCCGCGATTCCGGGCTGGTCACCAGCGGCCGCGCGAACAGGGCGTGCGCGTTGCTCGGGATGACCAGCATCGCTTCGAGTTCCGGCCACACCACCGGACCGCCCGCCGAGAAGGCGTAGGCGGTCGACCCGGTCGGGGTGGAGATGAGGATGCCGTCGCAGCCGAACGACGACACGGGCCTGCCGTCGACCTCGAGCACCACTTCGAGCACACCCATGCGCTGGGCGTTCTCCAGGCTGGCCTCGTTGAGCGCCCACCCACGTTCGACGACGGTGTCGTCGACCCGGACGGTGACGTCGATGGTCATCCGGTCTTCCACGCGGTAGTCCCGGTCGACCACCTGGGCCAGCGCCTCGTCGAGATGCTCGGCCTCGGCCTCGGTGAGAAAACCGATGCGGCCCAGGTTGATTCCGAGCACCGGCACCCCGGACGGCCGGCCGAGTTCGGCCGCGCGCAGGAAGGTGCCGTCGCCGCCGAGGGCGAGCACCATCTCGCAGCCCAGCGCCGCGGACGGGCTGTGCGGCACCACCCGGACCGGATAGCCGGCGGGTTCGTCCTCGAACCGCGTGCTGTCGGCCTCGTCGGCCAGCACCCGCAGGCAGATGCCCGCCTCGGCGAAGATCTTCGCCACCCGGTGCGCGGTCTCGATGATCTCCGCGCGGCCGGGGTGGGCGACGAGCAGGATCTCCCTGCCGCCCTCGTGCGTGTTCACTGCGGACCCTCCTCGACGGCGCGGGCGACCAGCGCTTCCACTTCCGCGGCGTCGTAGTCGAACGGGCCGACCTTGCGCAGCCACAGGAAGTACTCGACATTGCCCGACGGACCGGGCAGCGGACTGGCGACGACACCCTGGGTCCGCAACCCGAGCGCGCCCGCCGCGGCGGCCACCTCGCGCACCACTTCGGCGCGCAGCGCCGGGTCGCGCACCACGCCACCGGATCCGACCCGCTCCTTGCCGACCTCGAACTGCGGCTTCACCATCGGCAGCAGATCGGCGCCGTCGGCGGCACACGCGGCCAGCGCGGGCAGCACCAGTCCCAGTGAGATGAACGACAGGTCACCGACGACGGATTCGACTGTGCCGCCGATGGTTTCGGGGGTGATGTTGCGCACGTTGGTGCGGTCGTACACCTGGACCCGATCGTCGTTCTGCAACCGCCAGATCAGCTGGCCGTACCCGACGTCGACCGCGGCCACCTCCTTCGCGCCGCGCGCGAGCAGCACATCGGTGAACCCACCGGTCGACGCGCCCGCGTCCAGGCAGCGCTTGCCCGCGACGCTGAGACCCTGTGGTTCGAACGCCTCGAGCGCGCCGAGCAGTTTGTGCGCCCCGCGCGAGGCCCAGGACACCTCGTCGGGTTCCTCCCGCACGATCAGCGGGGTGCCGGTCTCCACCGCCGTCGCCGGTTTCACGGCCACGGTGCCGGCAATCAGGACGCGGCCCGCGCTGATCAGCTCGACCGCGTGTTCTCGCGATCGCGCCAATCCGCGGCGAACCAGTTCGGCGTCCACACGCGCTCGCCTGGCCACCTCAGATCTTGTCCACTGTCGCCAGGGCGTCCACCAGCACATCGTGCGCCTGCTCGAGGATGCGCGCACGCCGGGTGATGTCGGCTCCCGTCTCGGTGTTCTCGGCCGGTCCGGTCACCGCAGGCGCCGCGCCGAGTTCGGCCAGCAACGCGTCGACTTCGGCCTTGATCCGATGCGGGTCGGCCGGTTCCTGCCGCGCCTGACCACCCGGCAGGTGAGTGCCGGGCAGGGGAATCCCTGGGCGGGGTGGCTGCGACGCGCCGGGCGGCGGTGAACTCGGAGTACTCATCGTGCCGTCAACGCTATCGGATTTCCGAATCGGCTGCGCGCACGCGTACCGCCCGGCCGGGGTGCTGTCGCAACAGTTCCGCGACCTCCGCGGGGGCGACGGCATCCGGCACGATCTCGTCGTTGAGCGCATCGAGCGAGCCGGCGACGAAGGTGGGCACCTGGGCCGGTGGCGCGAGCAGGACATCTTCGAGGGTGCTGACGCCGGTGAGCACCAGCAGCGAGTCGAGCCCGAGCCCGTTGGCGCCCTCGATATCGGTGTCGATCCGATCGCCGACCACCAGTGCGGCGCGGGCGCCCGCTCGCGCGAGCGCGTCTTCCATCAGCGGCGCGAACGGCTTGCCCGCGACCAGCGGCTCGCGATCGGAGGCGGTCCGCAGCGCGGCGACCATCGATCCGTTGCCCGGCGCCAGACCGCGCTCGTTGGGCAGCGTGCGATCGGTGTTGGCGGCGACCCACAACGCGCCCGCGCGTAGCGCGTAGGCGGCTTCGGCGAGGTCCGGCCAGGCCGTGGCGGGCGAGTGCCCCTGCACGACCGCGTCGGGCGGCGTGTCGCCGAATCGGCGGATCGGAACGAGGCCGACCGCGGTGATCTCGGCGGCCAGGTCGTCGGTACCGACGACGAGCACCTGGGAACCGGGGGCCAGCCGGTGCGCCAGCATGCCCGCCGCGGCCTGCGCGCTGGTCACCACGTCCGCGGCCGTGGCCGGATAACCCAGCTCGGCCAGATGCTCGGCCACCGGACCGGGGCCACGGGCCGCGTTGTTGGTGACATAGACCAGCCGCTGCGCCGAATCACCGTCCGGGGCGAGCGCTTTCGGACCGCCGTCGATCACCTCGGGACCGCGGTACAGCGTCCCGTCCAGATCGAGCAGCAAAGCGTCGTATTGATCGCGTAGCCGGTTCACACACCCTCACTCCGTCGTCACTGCCGGGTCGAGCACCTGCGCCGACCCTAGGCGAGGGCACCGACAGTTCCGCGTCCACGGAACCACCGAATCGCACTCGCACTCTTCATGATCGAGCATGCGGAAACCGTCCGTGCACGGTGTACCCGCTTTTCGCAGCCCGCTTTCGCGCGCGTCGCGGCGCTCGGTGACACAGGTCACCACCCCGCCAGGAAGTAAACGGACTGCGGTCCGTTTATTACCGATCGAACTGCCGCACCGGCGCAGTCGTCATCCTTCGCACGGAGAGGTCCACGCAATGGACATCGTTTTCTTGGTCGGCCGCATCCTGCTCGCGGTGATCTTCGCCTTCTCGGCCATCGGCCACTTCACTCAGGCCGACGGGATGGCCCAGTACGCGGCCGCCAAGGGGGTGCCCGCGGCCAAGGCGGGCGTCATCGTCAGTGGCGTCGTCGCGCTGGTGGCCGCGCTGTCGCTGATCCTCGGTGTCTGGCTCGACCTCGGCGCACTGCTGCTCGTGGCGTTCCTGGTTCCGGTGAGCCTGTTCATGCACCCGTTCTGGAAGGAAACCGACCCGCAGGCCAAGCAGACCGAGATGATCGGGTTCAACAAGAACCTCGCCATCGTCGGTGGTGCGCTGATTCTGTTCTACCTGGTCAACACCACCCAGCAGGTGCCGCTCGGACTCACCGGCCCGCTGTTCGGCGCCTTCTGATCCCTCGACGCACAACGGCCGCAGGCCGGGAACCCGCTATCGGTTCCCGGCCTGCGGCCGTTGCTTGCTGAACTACGCGTCGCCGGTGAGTTCCGCGGCGCGGTCCTCGGCGTCGGTCTCGCCGTCGAGATCGGCGGCAGCGGCATTGAGGAACCACTGCAGGCCGTCGTCGGTGCGGCCGGCCGCGACCAGCGCGTCGGCGTAGGCGTAGAACAGGCGCGCGGCGGCCGAACCGGTGCGCGCCGGATCCAGATCGGGAGTCTGCAGCGTCACCACGGCCTGGTCGAACTGACCCAGATCCATCCGCGCGCCGGCGACCACGATCCGCAGCTCGGTGGCCTCGTCACCGCTGAGCGCCTGTGCCTCTTCGCTGCGGCCGAGCTCGATGGCCCGTTCCGGCCTGCCCAGACCGCGCTCGCAGTCCGCCATCACGGCCAGCAGCCCGGAGCCGCCGGACATGCGGCGCGCGGTGCGCAGCTCGGAGAGCGCCTCCGCCCATTCCTCGGCGTGGTAGGCCACCACACCGGCGGTCTCGCGCACGACGGCGATCCGGCCCGCCCGCTGCCGTGCGGCCCGTGCGTGGGCCAGCGCGAGCCGGGGATCGTCCTCGAGCAGTTCGACGGCCATCACCATGTGCCGGGCGACGGTTTCGGCGTTGTTCTTGTCCAGGCTCAGCAGATCGCGGCGCACCGCCGGATCGAGATCGGAGGCTTGCACGTCTTCGGGCAGGTCCGGCTCGTCCGGACGCGCGGCGCGCCGATCGGTGGACCGCCCGCCCGCTGACCTGGCGCCTTCGCCGCCGCGACGGCGGTCGTCACGGTCGTCGCCGCCACGGGCGCCGTAGCCGGCGTCGGCCCGACGATCCGCGCGGTCTGCCGCCTCGTCGCGAGGATCGGGCTCGGCGGTCGGCGACGCGGTGCGATCGCCGTCGTCGCCGCGTTCGGTGTCGTCGGCCTCGGCGCGATCGGCGGACCGGGTCCGACCCGCATCGTCGCCGGACTCGGCGCGATCGGCGTCGTCCGCCGACTCCGCTCGACCGTTGTCGTCGACGTCCTCGGCACGCTCGGTGCTCGACGAGGTGTCGTCGGACTGCTCAGTGGATGCGGTCTCCTCGCTCACCGGCGAATCGAGGTCGGCCGATGCGAGATCGGTCGACTCGCTCTCGGCGGCATCGGCATTCGCGGCGGCCGAGGACACGACGCCGAGGACATCGCCCTCGCGCTCGCGCCGCTTCTCGCGGTAGGTGCCGTCCAGCGGCGCGCCATCCTCACCGACGTAACGGTTGCTACCGCCGGAGCCGCCACCACGCTTGAAGCCACCGCGCCCGCGATCGTCGTCACGACGGGGGCCGCGATCGTTGTCGTCACGCCGCTGGTAGCCGCCGCGATCGGAGCTCTCGCTCCGGCGGAAGCCACCGCGATCGGAGGACCCGCGCGAACGGTCGTCGTTGTCGTCGCGACGGAACCCGCCTCGGTCACCGGAGCCACCACGGCCCGCGGCGTCACGACGCTGGTAACCACCTCGGTCGCCACTGTCACGCCGCTGGTACCCGCCGCGTTCGCCACCGCGATCGGAGGACCCGCGCGAACGGTCGTCGTTGTCGTCGCGACGGAACCCGCCACGGTCACCGGAGCCACCACGGCCCGCGTCGTCACGACGCTGGTAACCACCACGGTCGCCACTGTCACGCCGCTGGTACCCGCCGCGATCGCCACCACGGTCGGAGCCACCACGCGAACGGTCATCGCCCTCGCTGCGCCGGAACGCGCCGCGATCCGAACTGCCACGCGAACGGTCGTCACCCTCGTTCCGGCGGAAGCCGCCACGATCCGAGGACCCGCGCGAACGGTCGTCGTTGTCGTCGCGACGGAACCCGCCACGATCGCCCGAGCCACCACGGCCCGCGTCGTCACGACGCTGGTAACCACCACGGTCGCCACTGTCACGCCGCTGGTACCCGCCGCGATCGCCACCACGGTCGGAGCCACCACGCGAACGGTCATCGCCCTCGCTGCGCCGGAACGCGCCGCGATCCGAACTGCCACGCGAACGGTCGTCACCCTCGTTCCGGCGGAAGCCGCCACGATCCGAGGACCCGCGCGAACGGTCGTCGTTGTCGTCGCGACGGAACCCGCCACGATCGCCCGAGCCACCACGGCCCGCGTCGTCACGACGCTGGTAACCACCACGGTCGCCACTGTCACGCCGCTGGTACCCGCCGCGATCGCCACCGCGATCGGACCCACCACGCGAACGGTCATCGCCTTCGTTCCTGCGGAAGCCGGAGCCACCGCGCGGACGGTCGTCGTTGTCACGACGGAACCCGCCACGATCGCTGCCACCGCGCGAGCGATCGTCGCCCTCGTTGCGACGGAAACCACCGCCGGCGCCACCCCGATCCGAGCCGCCACGGGGACGGTCGTCATCGTGGCGACGATATCCGCCACGGTCGCCACCGCGATCGAAACCACCTGTGGGACGGTCGGATTCGCCACGGCGGAAGCCGCCACGGTCGCCGGAGCCACCGCGACCGGCGTCGTCACGACGCTGGTAACCACCACGGTCACCACTGTCGGAGCGCCGGATACCGCCGCGGTCGTTGTCGTCACGCCGCTGGTAACCGCCACGGCCGGCGTCGTCACGACGCTGGTAACCACCACGGTCACCACTGTCGGAGCGCCGGAAACCGCCGCGGTCGTTGTCGTCACGCCGCTGGTAACCGCCACGGCCGGCGTCGTCACGACGCTGATAGCCGCCGCGGTCGCCACCACGGTCGGAGCCGCCACGGGGGCGATCGTCATCATTACGGCGGTACCCGCCACGGTCGCCGGAGCCACCACGGCCGGCGTCGTCACGACGCTGGTAACCACCACGGTCACCACTGTCGGAGCGCCGGAAACCGCCGCGGTCGTTGTCGACACGCCGCTGGTAACCGCCACGGCCGGCGTCGTCACGACGCTGGTAACCACCACGGTCACCACTGTCGGAGCGCCGGAAACCGCCGCGGTCACCGCCGCGATCGTCGCGGTTGAACCCGCCACGCTGGCCCTCGGAACGGTCGGAACCGCCACGGCCACCACGATTGTCGTCGTTGCGGCGGAATCCGCCGCCTTCGCCACGGTTGTCACCGTGTCCGCCACGGGGGCGATCGGTCGGTTCGCCGCGCCGGCCGAAACCGCGGGCGTCTCCGTCCCGGCGGAAAGGCTTCCGTCCGTCGTTGTGTTCCGACACGGCGATCCCTCTCTAGATTCCCCGGCCTCGGGGAGTGTTGTCGTGGCCCCGCCTACAAGAATTCAACCACGGGCGGAGGACGGGGCATCGTCCGCCTGGCGTGCCGGGGCATGGCAGCCCCACAAACGCCGATAGGGGACCCAATTCTGGGTCCCCTATCGCGAAGGATGTTCCGGCGGTGTCCTACTCTCCCACACCCTGTCGAGTGCAG
>NZ_JBCGFB010000138.1:0-15119 GCF_038752175.1 Nocardia sp. No.11
GTGCGGTGCGGTGCGGTGCGGTGCCGGCGCGGGGCGGGGCGGGGCAGTGCGGCGCGGGCGGGGCGGTGGCAGTAGTCGGTGCGGTGGCGGTGGTCGGTGCGGCGGCGGGGGTGTGGTTCCTGCGATCGGCGCGGCGGCGTTCGCCCGTGTCGGTGGTGGTCCCTACACTCATCCGGGTGAGTTCACCGACGACTGCTCAGGCATCGACAACGACCACCGTCTCCGGGAGTGAGCGGCCGACGCTGCTGCTCCTGGACGGGCACTCGCTGGCCTACCGCGCGTTCTTCGCGCTACCGGCGGAGAACTTCAAGACCGTCACCGGGCAGACCACCAACGCGGTGTACGGCTTCACCTCGATGCTGATCAATCTGCTGCGCGACGAGAAGCCCAGCCACGTGGCCGCGGCATTCGACGTGTCCCGCAAGACCTTCCGTACCGAGGCGTACCCGGAATACAAGGCCAACCGCAGCGCGACGCCCGACGAGTTCCGCGGTCAGGTCGAACTCACCAAGGACGTGCTGGGCGCGCTGGGCATCCCGGTGATGGCGATCGACGGCTACGAGGCCGACGACGTGATCGCCACGCTCACCACCCAGGCCGTCGCCCAGGGCTACCGGGTCTTCATCGTCACCGGTGACCGCGACGCGATCCAGCTGGTCAACGACGACGTCACCGTGCTCTACCCGCGCAAGGGCGTCTCCGACCTCACCCGCTTCACCCCGGCCGAGGTGGCGGCCAAGTACGGTCTCACCCCGGCCCAGTACCCCGACTACGCGGCGCTGCGCGGCGACCCCAGCGACAACCTGCCCGGCATCCCCGGCGTCGGCGAGAAGACCGCGGCCAAGTGGATCCGCGAGTACGGCGACCTGGCCACCCTGGTGGACAAGGTCGACCAGGTCAAGGGCAAGGTCGGCGACTCACTGCGCGCCAATCTGTCCAGCGTGGTGCTCAACCGCCAGCTCACCGAGATGGTGCGCGAGGTGCCGCTGCCCTACACCCCCGACCAACTGGCCCAGGCGCCGTGGGACCGGGAGAAGATCCACCAGCTCTTCGACGACCTGGAATTCCGGGTGCTGCGCGACCGGCTGTTCGAAACCCTCGGCTCCGCCGAACCGGAGGCGGAATCGGGCTTCGAGATCAGCGGCGCCGCCCTCGAGCAGGGCGCGGTCGCCGACTGGCTGGCCGAGCATGCGAAAGCCGGTGTCCGCCACGGTCTCTCGATCGTCGGCACCGGCACCCCGGTACACGGGGACGCCCGCGCGCTGGCCATCGCGGCCGCCGACGGTGAGGGCGGCTATATCGACCTCACCGCGCTGAGTACCGAGGACGAGGCAGCCCTGGGCGCCTGGCTGGCCGACCCGGCCGTCCCCAAGGCGCTGCACGAGGCCAAGGCCGCCCAGCACGCGTTGCGCGGGCGCGGCCTCACCCTGGCCGGGCTCACCAGCGACACCGCGCTGGCCGCCTACCTGGTCCGCCCGGGCCAGCGCAGCTTCAACCTCGACGACCTGTCCCTGCGCTACCTCAAGCGCGAACTGCGCGCCGAGACCGGCGACTCGGGTCAGCTCTCGCTGCTCGACGACGAGGACACCGTCGCCGCCGACATCGCCCGCGAGGAGATGCTGCGCGCCCGCGCGGTCGCCGACCTGGCCGAGGCCCTGGACCAGGAACTGGCCCAGATCGAGTCGACCGCGCTGCTGCACGAGATGGAACTGCCCTTGCTCGGCGTGCTCGGTACGCTCGAGGAGGCGGGCATCGCCGTCGACGTCGACCAGCTCGAATCGCTGCAGCGTCAGTTCGCCGACCGGGTCACCGAGGCGGCCAACTCCGCCTACGAGGTGATCGGCAAGCAGATCAATCTCGGCTCGCCCAAGCAGCTGCAGGTGGTGCTGTTCGACGAGCTCGACATGCCCAAGACCAAGCGCACCAAGACCGGTTACACCACCGACGCCGACGCGCTGGAGTCGCTGTTCGAGAAGACCGGCCACGCCTTCCTCGAGCACCTGCTCGCGCATCGCGACGCGACCAGGCTCAAGGTCACCGTGGACGGCCTGCTCAAGTCCGTCGCCGACGACGGACGCGTGCACACCACCTTCAACCAGACCATCGCCGCCACCGGCAGGCTCTCCTCGACCGAGCCGAACCTGCAGAACATCCCGATCCGCACCGACACCGGCCGCCAGATCCGCGACACCTTCGTCGTCGGTCCCGGCTACGCCGAGCTGATGACCGCCGACTACAGCCAGATCGAGATGCGCATCATGGCGCACCTGTCCGGCGACGCGGGCCTGATCGAGGCGTTCAACTCCGGCGAGGACCTGCACACCTTCGTGGCGTCGAAGGCCTTCGACATCCCGCTGTCGGAGGTGAACCCGGAGATGCGCCGCCGGATCAAGGCCATGTCCTACGGTCTGGCGTACGGCCTGAGCTCCTACGGCCTCTCGGCCCAGCTGAAGATCAGCACCGCCGAGGCCAAGGAGCAGATGGACGTCTACTTCGACCGCTTCGGCGGCATCCGCGATTACCTGTCGGAGGTCGTCGACGAGGCCCGTAAGGTCGGTTACACCCAGACCCTGTTCGGTCGTCGCCGCTATCTGCCCGACCTGGATTCCAGCAACCGCCAGCGCCGCGAGGCCGCCGAGCGGATGGCGCTCAACGCGCCGATCCAGGGCACCGCGGCCGACATCATCAAGGTCGCGATGATCAACGTGCAGACCGCGATTCGCGCGGCGGGCCTGCGCTCCCGGATGCTGTTGCAGATCCACGACGAACTCGTCTTCGAGGTCGCCGAGGGTGAGCGTGAAACGCTGGAAGCCCTTGCCCGGGAACAGATGTCGTCCGCTATCGAGCTCTCGGTTCCGCTGACGGTCTCGGTCGGCACCGGACGCAGCTGGGACTCGGCGGCGCACTGAATGCGGTCACCCGGCGCGGCGCCACGGCGAGGTGACGCGGTGGCGCCGCCGTGACCCGGTCGGCAGAATGACCGGATGCTGATTCGACCAGGGGGAGTCGCCGACGCGCCGGCCGTCGCCACCTTGCACGCCGCCAGCTGGCGGGTCGCCTATGCCGGGATGCTGCCCGCGGAGTATCTGGCGGGGCCGATGCCCGCCGACCTGGCCGCACGCTGGCGGACGATCCTGGTCGACGCGCTGACGCCGGGGTTGCTGGTGGCCGAGGACGACGGCGAGCTGGTGGGGTTCGTCTACCTGCGCCCGATGCCGGACGGGCGCGTGCTGCTGGACAACCTGCATGCCCGGCCGGGCCTGCTCGGCCGGGGGATCGGTACGGCCCTGATCGAGGCGGGCCTGGCCTGGTCGGCGCGGGAGTTCCCCGATCGGCCGGTCTACCTGGAGGTACTGCGCGCCAACACCGCGGCGATCGCCTTCTACGAGCACCGCGGCTGGCAGCGCACCGACGCCGGGATCGCGCGGTTCGACGCCGGCTTCGCGGTGCCGGAATACGAGTACACCTGGCGACAGGTGGCGCCTTTGTCCAAGACGTCGCCGACCGCGCGGTCGTAGGGTGGTGAGGGTAGACCGAAGGAGTTGAGTGCCATGACCGGATTCGTCGCTACCGCCGATACCGAGATCACCGCCTCGCCCGACCGGGTCTGGGCCGTGCTGACCGACCCGGCGCAGATCCGCCGGTTCATGTTCGGGGCCGAGGTGTCGACCGACTGGCTGCCGGGCAGCCCGATCACCTGGACGGGTGAGTACGAGGGCACCGCGTACGAGGACAAAGGGGAGATCCTGGCCGTCGAGCCCGGCCGACTGCTGCAACTCACCCACTACAGCCCGCTCAGCGGCGCGCCCGACCTGCCCGAGAGCTATCACACGCTCACCTACGAGCTGACCGGCAGCGCGACAGGCACCCACCTGTCGCTGAGTCAGGACAACAACGCGAGCCCGGCCGAGGCCGAGCACGCCCGCGCGATGTGGGCCGGCCACGTCGACGGGATCAAGCAGGCCGCCGAGGGGGCGTAGTAGTCCGGGCCCGGCCGGAGATGCGTCCTCGGTTCGCGCGCGGGGTGTGGCAGCATCGGCGGTATGAGCGCCGATGTCATCGCGACCCCGCTGCCCGACTGCCCCGACATCACCCGCGCCTTCGCGGCGTCGTGGCCGGTGCGTCTCGGCGATACCGACGGGCAGGACCGGCTGCGGCTCGACGCGGTGGCCCGGTATCTGCAGGACATCGGGTTCGACCACCTCGACGCGGTCGAGGACGGGGACGCCCATCAGGCGTGGATCGTGCGGCGCACCGTGATCGATGTCTACGAGCCGATCGAGTTCGGTGACCGCGTGCAGCTACGCCGGTGGGCCGACGCGCTGTCGAATCGCTGGTGCGACATGCGGATTCAGCTCAAAGGCGAGCGCGGCGGGCACATCGAGGCCGCGGCGTTCCTCATCCACATCGACCCCGTGGCCGGACGGCCCGCCCGGATGAGTGACGCGTTCATGGCGCCCATGCTGGCCAGCACCACCGAGCACCGGCTGCGCTGGCGGGCCGCGCTGAGCGAACTCGACGACCTCGATGTCGAGGCGGTTCCGTTCCCGCTGCGGGTGACCGACGTGGACCGGCTGGGCCATGTCAACAACGCCGTCTACTGGGAAGCCGTGGAGGAGGCTCTCGCCGCGCACCCCGACCGGCACGAACTGCCGTACCGGGCGATCGTCGAGCACGTCGGCCCGGTGATGGCGGGCGACAAGGTGGTGCTGCGCACGAGTCCGCGTCCCGACGGGCTGCGTCTGCAGGTCGACGTCGACGGTTCGGCGCGGGCGCTGGCCGTGGTCGAGCGGTTGGCCGATGGCCGGAAACCGCTGGGGGACTAGCGAATACGGATCACTCGCCGCGAACGACGAGGGTGGCCGAGCCGCCGGTGAGGTCCACCCGATCCCGGGGCGGCGCGCCCTCCGACGGCGTCTCCCGGTGCATCAGGGTGCTCTGCCGCTGCTCGAACTCGTGCTGCTTGGATCCCTGGAACATCGCGGTCAGATGTTCGAACCCGGTCGCCGCCACCGCCGGGCCGGTGCGCTTGCGGGTCCAGGGAAGTATCCGGGTGCCGGTGAGCCGGTTGACGACCACTTCCACCAGCGCCAGCAGGACCAGCAGCGCCGCCAGCCCGGGGATCGTCATCGCGAAGACCGTACCCATGCGACCACGGTACCGGGCGCCGAGCGCGTACGCGCTGAGCTGCGGTGATGGTACTCACGAGTAGACACGTCGAGGCGGAAAGCAAGTTGCGGTTTCGCGACGATCGCCCTATTCTCGATTCCGTGCCGAATCCCGCCGACCGCTTTGCCGCGCTGCTAGTCGCTGACCGCGACCGCGCGGCCGCTGCTGCGCAGACCGCGCAGGCAGCCACACGGCAGATTCTTCTCGTAGTAACCCGCCGTAGCGGGGTCTGATTCGGACCGGCCCCCTCGCTGCGGGCTGATTTTCATTGTTCTGCTGGTCCCACCTGCCAACGAAGACGATCTTCGGGAAGACCTCACCTGCAATGACACTGCTGACACTGGACCGTGCCCTGTTCGACGCCGCCCCCAAGGGGCTGCGCGCCGAGACCATCGACCTGACTCCCGCCCAGTTCCTCGACCGGTACACCCGGATCGACGGACCGATCACTCTCGGCGAATTCACCTGTTCCGGAACGGATTTCACCGCAACCCTGGAATTCGCCGACCATCTGCGCACCGTCATCGCGGCCGGTAGCCCGGTCGCCGCCATGACCTCGGCGCTCTACGACGAGGGCTACCCCCTCGAGATCCTGCAGTTCCATCAGCGCCGCACCGCCGAGGGCATCGCCACCTTCGTGCAGTGCGAGTTCAACGGCAAGCGCGGCTGGGCCGCGGCCATGCGCGCCGATGCCGCCGAGTCGAGTGTCCGCGCCATGATCGCGGGGCTCAACCTGCTGGCCGGCTGAGCCGACGAGCACGTCCGGGTCCGTTCACCTCACCCGAGGTGAACGGACCCTTCGCGTACGCGGCGCCTATTCGGCGGGAGTGGACTGCTCGGCGATCTGCTTGCGCACCTCGTCCATGTCCAGGCCCTTCACCTGGGTCACCAGGTCCTCGAGCGCGGCGGGCGGCAGCGCGCCCGGCTGGGCGAACACGAGTACGCCCTCGCGGAAGGCCATGATGGTCGGGATGGACTGGATGTTCGCGGCGGCCGCGAGTCCCTGCTCGGCCTCGGTGTCGACCTTGCCGTAGACCACATCGGTGTGCTTGTCCGAGGAGGCCTCGTAGGTCGGTGCGAAGCTGCGGCACGGTCCGCACCAGGAAGCCCAGAAATCGACGAGGACCACGTCGTTTCCGGTGATTACTTCGTCGAAGTTCTGCTGGGTCAGCGTCTGGGTGGCCATGACGTCCCTTCCTTGTCGGTGTCCTCGGCTGTAACGCCGTGGCGTCCCTCTATCTTCCACCGGCCACGAGGCGCTCTTGGCGTGCCTCCCCGTCCCAGCGGCGAATGCCCACCACAACGGTGGAAAAGTCGTGGTCGGTGGCCACCGCGCCGATCGCCGCGCCGAGCCGGTCCGGCGGCACCCGGCGGGCCAGCGTGACGTGTGGGGTCCAGGCGTTCGGCGCCATGGTCGCGGGGACGCCGGGACAGGGCGCCACCAGGTGGTGGACCCGGCGCTGGAGGGCGAGCAGGTCCTCGGTGACCACGACGGGTCGCACCAGGATCGGCCTGCGGGCCCCGAAGACCAGCAGCCCGCCCAGCGTGATCGGCAGCGGCCGGAACTCGATCTCGGCCAGCGCGTGGTCGATCCGGGGCCAGATCTCGCGCGCCACGGCGACGGTGACGTGCGGTCGATGGGTCGCGCCGCGGGGACTGCCGATCCCGGCCTCGGCCAGCACCGCCCACTGCCGCCGGACCTCGGCCTCGCCGTGTTCGTCCAGGAGCAACTCCACCGACTGCACCATGATCTGCAGAAAGTAGTCGCTCCCGCGTGTCCCCGTGGCCGACTCGGTCCGGTCAGGCGCGAGGATGGACGCGTGAACGGTGCGAAGGCGAGCCTGCGGCTCGGTGTGATCGACGGAGACGGAATCGGCCCCGAGGTGGTCGCCGCGACGCGAGCGGTCGTCGACGAGGCGATCGGTGCGGCCGGTCGCGGCCCGGTGGAGTGGGTGCCGCTGCTGATGGGCCACGACGCCATCGCGGCCTACGCCGACCCGCTGCCCGAGCAGACGCTGGTCGCGCTCGAGGACCTCGACGCGTGGATCCTCGGCCCGCACGACAACGCGTCCTATCCCACCGACATGCGGATCGCGCCCGGCGGTACCATCCGCAAACGGCTCGGCCTCTACGCCAACATCCGGCCCGCGGCCGCGTTCGCCGGGGTGCGGGCGAGCGCACCCGACATCGACCTGGTGATCGTGCGGGAGAACAGTGAGGGCTTCTACGCCGACCGCAACATGTTCGCCGGATCGGGGGAGTTCCGCCCCACCCCCGATGTGGCGATGGCGGTCGCGGTGATCACCCGGCAGGCGTGCGAGCGGATCGCGCACCAGGCGCTGCGGCTGGCCCAGGGCAGGCGCAAGCGGGTCACGGTGGTGCACAAGGCGAACGTGCTGCCGATGACGACGGGCCTGTTCCGCGACGTCTGCTACGAGGTGGCCGCGCGGTACCCGGACGTGCGGGTCGACGACGAGCACGTCGACGCGATGGCCGCGCACCTGGTGCGCACGCCCGGCGAGTACGACGTGATCGTCACCGAGAACCTGTTCGGCGACATCCTCTCCGACCTCGCGGGCGAGCTGGCCGGCTCGCTGGGCATGGCCGCCTCCCTGAACTGCTCCGACACCAAGGCGATGGCCCAGGCCGTGCACGGCGCCGCGCCCGGGCTGGCGGGGCGCAATCGCGCCAACCCGGCGGCGCTGCAATTGTCGGCGGCGATGTTGTTGCGGTGGTTGGCCGTTCGCGACGACGACCGCGCGCTGCACGACGCCGCCGAGCGAATCACCCGCGCCGTCGCGGCCACGCTGGCGGCCGGAATCGCGACCGCGGATCTGGGTGGCCTGGCTTCGACCAGCGAATTCACCGAGCAGGTCAGAGCGCGCGTGCACCGGAGGTGAAGGGACCCCTTTCACATTGGCTGATTAATCTTCGGTTACTGTCGCACCACGCTGTGTCCGGTTCGCATACATTGCCAAACAGGCGCTGACACGTGGCCGGCGTCGACGTGAAATGTGGAGGCTCCTTTGTCTGTTCGTATTGTTCTCGGCCGCAGCGCCGCGCGGCTGTTGTGTACCGCGGCCGCGGGTGCGCTGGTGTTGACCGGCTGTGCCGACAACACCGAGGGCGACACCGCCGAGGTGACCAAGGTTTCGGTGGAGAAGGTCGACGCGCTCGCCGCGGCCGTTCCCGACAAGGTGAAGCAGGCAGGCAAGCTGGTGGTCGGCGTCAACGTGCCGTACCAGCCGAACGAGTACAAGGACGCGAGCGGCAAGATCGTCGGCTTCGACGTCGACCTCCTCGACGCCGTGGCGACCACTCTCGGGCTGAAGGTCGACTACGTCGAATCCTCGTTCGAGAAGATCATTCCCGCGATTCAGGCCGGCACCTACGACGTGGGTATGTCCTCGATCACCGATTCGCGCGAACGCGAACAGCAGGTCGATTTCACGACCTATTTCTCCGCGGGCATCCAGTGGGCCCAGCAAACCGGTAAAGCCATCGATCCGAACAATGCGTGCGGCAAGAAAGTCGCCGTACAGTCCACTACGGTCGAGCACACCGACGAGATTCCCGCCAAGAGCGCCAAGTGCGTCGCCGAGGGCAAGCCGGCCATCGATATGAAGGCCTTCGACGAGCAGAGCGCCGCGACCAACGCGCTGGTGCTGGGCCAGGTCGACGCGATGTCGGCCGACTCCCCGGTGACCGCCTACGCGATCAAGCAGAGCGAGGGCAAGATCGAGGCCGCGGGCCCGCTGTTCGATTCCGCGCCCTACGGCTGGGCCGTGCAGAAGGGCTCGCCCCTGGCGGCGGCCCTGCAGAAGGCGCTGCAGCACCTGATCGACAACGGCAAGTACGGCGAGATCACCACGAACTGGGGTGTGCAGGACGGTCAGATCAAGACCTCGGTGATCAACGGCGCAGTGAGCTGACGTGACCGAGCGTAACGACACGGTGGAGGTGCCCGGACCGGGCGCCGAACCCGAACCGATCACGGCGGTCCCGCTGCGCAGGCCGGGTCGCTGGATCGCGGCGGCAATCATCCTGATCCTGGTGGGATTGTTCGTCTACGGCGCGGCCACGAACCCCGCCTACCGGTGGGACACCTACGGCAAGTACCTGTTCGACAGCCGGATCACCGCGGGTGCGCTGGTGACCCTGGAACTCACCGTGCTCGCCATGGCGATCGCGGTGGGTCTGGGCACCGTGCTGGCGGTGATGCGGCTGTCGCCGAACCCGGTGCTGCGGACCACCGCGTGGGTGTACCTGTGGATCTTCCGCGGCACCCCGGTCTTCGTGCAGTTGGTGTTCTGGGGCCTGGTGCCCTCGCTCTACAAGCAGATCGACCTCGGCGTGCCGTTCGGCCCGCAGTTCTTCCACCTGGACGTGCAGCATCTGCAGGCGGCGTTCCTGTTCGCGGTGATCGGCCTCGGTCTCAACGAGGCCGCCTACATGGCCGAGATCGTGCGCGCGGGCATCAACTCCGTGGGTGAGGGCCAGCGCGAGGCCTCGGTGGCGCTGGGCATGTCGTGGACGCAGACGATGCGCCGCACGGTGCTGCCCCAGGCGATGCGGGTGATCATCCCGCCCACCGGCAACGAGCTGATCGGCATGCTCAAAACCACCTCGCTGGTCACGGCCATCCCGCTCAGCACCGATCTGTTCGGCCGCGCGCGCGACATCTACGGCGTGAACTTCCAGCCGATCCCGCTGCTGCTCGTCTGTGCCACCTGGTACCTGGCGATCACCAGTGTCCTGATGGTCGGGCAGTACTACTTGGAGCGCTACTACTCGCGCGGTGCCACCCGGCAGCTGACGGCCAAGCAGCTCGAGGAACTGGCCACGGCGCAGGCGGCGGTGAAGGCGAAATGAGCGAATCAGCAGTGACGACGCCGCCGATGGTGCTCGCCGATCGGGTGTGCAAGAACTTCGGCGCGCTGAAGGTACTCAAGGGCGTCTCGCTGGAGGTGCCGCGCGGCAAGGTGCTGACCCTGGTCGGGCCCTCGGGTTCGGGCAAGTCGACCTTCCTGCGCTGCATCAACCACCTCGAGCAGGTGAACGCGGGCCGGCTCTACGTCGACGGTGATCTCGTCGGCTACCGGGAGAAGAACGGCAAGCTCTACGAGATGCATCCGCGCGACGCCGCGGTCCAGCGCCGCGACATCGGGATGGTGTTCCAGCACTTCAACCTGTTCCCGCACCGGACCGCCCTCGAGAACATCATCGAGGCGCCGACCCAGGTGCGCGGCCTCCGCAGAGCCGACGCGATCGCCAGGGCCGAGGAGCTCCTGGAGCGGGTCGGGCTGGCCGCCAAGCGCAACGCCTACCCGGCGCAGTTGTCGGGCGGTCAGCAGCAGCGGGTCGCCATCGCGCGGGCGCTGGCCATGGACCCCAAGTTGATGCTGTTCGACGAGCCCACCTCGGCGCTGGACCCCGAGCTGGTCGGCGAGGTGCTCACCGTCATGCGCGAACTCGCCGACTCCGGCATGACGATGATCGTGGTGACCCACGAGATGGGCTTCGCCCGCGAGGTCGCCGACGAGCTGGTGTTCATGGACGGCGGTGTGGTCGTCGAGTCGGGCCCGCCGCGCGAGCTGCTGGCCAACCCCCAGCACGAGCGCACCAAGGCTTTCCTGTCGCGCCTGCTCTGAGCTGCCGAAAGACCGACGGCCCCGCGGATATCCGCGGGGCCGTCGCTCATTCCTGGCGGTTCTTCAGCTGTTCCAGCGAGACCTGGGCCTGGGCGATGCGCCGGATGGCGGCCATGGCGGTGTCACCGAGGACGGTCAGCACCACGACGGCGTCGATGATGTCGTCGCGCCCGCCCGCGGCCAGCGCGGTCGCCACGTCGTTGTCGGCGATCACCCGCGCACCGTCGAAGTAGCTCGGCAGCGCGGTGGTGCCCCAGTCCTCGTAGCCCAGCTGGGCCAGCCGCACCAGGACCGAGGTGAGGATGTCGATCGGCCCGGGGCTCGGCTCGGCGGCCCAGCCACGGCGGTCCATCTCCGCGCGCACGGTGGCCGCGGCGCGCTCCCATTCGGCGTCGGCGGCGGGCGGCGGTGGTGCGGTGATGCTGTCCTGCACCACGCCGAGCAGGCTGAACATGGGCAGGTCGGGGGAGTCGACGGCGGCGAGCACTTCGCCCACGGTGGCCACCGGCAGCCCGCCGACCTCGATCAGCGCGCGCACCAGCCGCAGCCTGCGCAGGTGCTGTTCGCCGTAGCTGGCCTGGTTGGGCCCGGTCCGCTCGCCCGGCGGGAGCAGGCCCTCGCGCAGGTAGTACTTGATCGTCGCGAGCGCGATCCCGCTGCGCTCGCTCAACTCGGAGATCCGCACAGTTCACCTCTGCTTTCGGCCGCCCCCTTGCTCACCCTGGATACAGCGGATAGTCTAACTATCCATAACGGATAGTGAAGCTATCTATCTCTGGGAGATTCGTCATGTCTGTCCTTTCGTCCCTCGACGCGCTGCCCCGCAGGCAGTCCGGACTCCACCGCCCCCTGCTCTACTTCGCCGCGATCAACGCGGTCCTGGTCGTCGTCGGGCTGGTCGGGATGCTGGTCGACGACCGGGTGATCGCCGGGTCGACCGCCTGGTTCAAGCCGACCAAGTTCGCGATCTCGTTCGTGCTCTACAGCGTCGCGCTGGCCTGGCTGATCTCGTTGCGGCCCAAGGTGTCCCGGCTCACCTCGGCGATGGCGACGGTGATCGTCGTCGCCGGCGCCATCGAGCAGCTGATCATCTTCGGTCAGGTGGTGCGCGGCACCCGCAGCCACTACAACATGACCACCACGTTCGATGCCGTGCTGTGGGTCACCATGGGCAGCACCATCCTCGTGCTCTTCCTCGCCACCATGGTCGTCGCGGCGCAGCTCGCGTTCGCCAGGTTCGGTGACCGGGCGACCACCTGGTCGATCCGGCTCGGTCTGGCGATCACCTTGGTCGGGCTCGGCCTGGGCAATCTGATGCCGAACCGCGAATCGGGCGTGACCGACATCGCCGGCGCGCACACCGTCGGCGCGCCCGACGGCACGCCGGGCATGCCGCTGACCGGCTGGAGCACCACGCACGGGGACCTGCGTATTCCGCACTTCTTCGGCATGCACGCCCTGCAGGTGTTGCCACTGTTCGCCGCGCTGCTGCTCATCTTGGCGCCGCGCGTGCCGGTGTTCGCTTCCGTGCGTGCCCGCCTCGGGCTGGTCTGGACCGTGGCCTTCGGCTACGCCGCGACGCTGGCGCTGCTCACCTGGCAGGCCCTGCGCGGTCAGCCGCTGATTCATCCCGACCGGGTCACCCTGACCGCGGCCGCGGCGATCGTCACCCTCGTCGTCGCCGGAACTCTCGCCTCGCTCGCGAGCGCGACCCTCACCCGACAGGCGGTCACCGCATGAGCACGCTCTTCGATCTCTCGTTCTTCGTCACCGTGCCCTTCTGGGCGCTGATGATCCTGGCGCCCACCTGGCGCCACACCCGGACGATCATCGGCTCGCCGTGGATCGTGTTGCTGCCGTTGACGATCTGGGCGATCGTGGCCGTGCCGGTCCTCGGCGCGCTGTGGTCGCTGGTCACCTCGCCGTCGCTGGACGCGATCACCGCCGCCGTCGCCGACCCGGCCCTGCTCACCGCCCTGTGGGCCCAGATCATCGCCTGGGACCTGTTCCTCGGCCGCTGGATCTACCTCGACAGCCGCGAGCGCGGGATCTCCCCGCTGCTGATGGGCCCGCTGCTGGTCGCCACGATCCTGTTGTCGCCCATCGCCTTCCCGATCTACCTCGTGGTGCGCGAGGTGGCGGGCAAGCCGGTGGCCGTGGCGCGCCAGGATTCGATCCCCGCCTGACGACCACGGCCCGGACCGTGCCGGTCCGGGCCGGTCGTGGCGGACCGCAGTCAGACGAGTCTCTCCTTCACTCGATCCCGCTCACATTCCCGCGGCGATGAACCCGCCGATGACACCACCGATCACGCAGCCGACCACCGCGCCGACCAGGAAGAACCAGATCCCGATCAGAATGCCGACGGCGCACCCGATCGCGACGCCGGCGACGATGGAGCCCGTCGTGGCGGCCTGGTGCAGGCCGAGCACCGCGGGTGCGGTCGCCGCCGCGGCGGGCGCGGGCGCAGGCGCACTGACCGGGGTGAGGGTCAGTACCCGCGCGCTGCTGTCGAGAGCGGGCGCCACGGTGACGCTCTGCCCGGTCGCCATGCGCAGGGTCGTCGGAATGGCGCCGACCACCGCGCCGTCGTCGGCGAAGACGGTGACCGTGCCGTCGCCGAGTTCGAACCGCCCCGCGACGAGGTCGATCGTCGCCGTCGAGTGGTCCGCCGCCAGTGTCGTCGTGTAGGCCAGTGGCCCGTCGATCGCGCTGAAGGTCAGATCCTGGCCCACTCGGGCCTGTCCATTCGCCATAGCCGTGCTGACACCGGTGGCCGCGATGGCGAATATCGCCGCTGCCACCAGTTTGTTGACGATCATTGTTTCGTCCTTTGTCCGATACTTTCGTTGTCGCCCCCCGACAGCGGCACCGGATGTCTGAATTATCCGCTCTGTCCGATGGTGAAGTCCAGAGTAAAAGGCCAGTTCACAGCGGATTTCCGGGCTGTTTCAGCGGCGGCCGAGGGCGATGCGCAATTGGCCGAGCAAGACCTTGGCCGCCGGTCCGCCGGGGCGATCGGTGCGCCAGGCCAGCGCGAGCCGCCCACGGATCGGCGGGTCGACGATGGCCAGCGCGCGCACGCCGAACGCCTTCGCCTCGTCCTCGGTGAGCGCGGGCACGACCGCGGTGCCGAGACCGTGGGCGGCCAGCCGCAGCAGCAGCGGGGGAGCGGCGGCCTCGAAGGCGATGTCCGGGGTGAAACCCGCCGCAGCGCATGCTCTTTCGAATACGCCCCGCAGGCCGGTGCCGCGCGGGAGACAGATCAGGCGATGTTCGGTCAGCGCGGACAGGCTGATCGTGCCCGCCGACTCGCCGGGGTCGGCGGGCGCGTCGCCGGCGACGGCGGCGACCACCGGCGTCTCCAGGATCACGTCCAGTCCGATGCCGGGATTCGGTGCGGCGCCGGTCAATCCGACCAGGGCGATGTCGAGCTCGCCACGCTCGAGGGCGGCCAGCATCCGCTCGGCGGTGTCCTCGGTGAGGCTGATCCGCACCTGCGGGTGATCATCGTGGAAGTCGGCGAGCACGCCCGCGACATCGAATTCCTCGGTGGCCGCGCCGGAGATCACGCCGAGCCGCACGTGCCCGCGTAGCAGCCCGGAGAATTCCTGCACGGTCTCGCCGATCCGGTCGGCCGCCGCCAGGGCGGCCCGTGCGTGCGCGAGCACCGCCGAGCCGACCTCGGTGGGCGTCACCGACCGAGCGCCCCGGTGCAGCAGTGGCTGACCCAGTTCGCGTTCCAGCTGCCTGACCTGGGCGCTCAACCCCGGCTGCGTCAGATGCAGACGCTCGGCCGCACGCGTGAACCCGCCCTCGTCGACGACGGTGACGAAATACCGCAGCTGCCGCAGTTCCATGCCGGGATTCTAGCGAAGTGCATAACTGATATTTATCGAAGCAAGAACAACTATCTGTTGTACTTCTGCCAGCGGCGACGGCACAGTCGAAGGCATGACCGACAACGCAGCGCAGCCCCTCGAATCCCTGCCCTTCACCGGCCCGGTCTTCACCCCGGCCGACCCCGGCTACGCCGAGGAGGTGGCCGGGTTCCAGACCGCCTACACCCATCGCCCCGCCCTCGTCGTCGGCGCGGTGCATGCCGAGGACGTCCGTGCCGCCGTGGAATACGCCGCGCGGCAGGGTCTTCCGGTCGCGGTGCAGGCCACCGGGCACGGGCTCTCGGTGGCGGCCGACCGCGGCGTGCTGATCACGACCCGCCGGATGGACGCCGTCACCGTCGACCCGGGCGCGCGCACCGCGCGCATCGGCGCCGGGGTGCGGGCGGGCGCCCTGATC